>JAQBTG010000011.1 GCA_027624955.1 Pseudomonadota bacterium | reverse complement strand
AACAAATCGAAAAAGAAAACCCCGCATTGGCATCAGCCAAAAGCGGGACTGGAAACGTCCGCTATTACTTGCCACCTCAACCGGTCAACGCAACACATGCATTAAATCTCTCAGCTGGCGTTTCAAACTCCAATGTTTTGCGGGGCCGTTCGTTGAGTTGTCGCGCCAGCTTGTTTAGTTCGGCCTGAGAGTGCACCGAAAGGTCCGTTCCCTTGGGAAAGTATTGCCGAAGCAATCCATTTGTATTCTCATTTGATCCACGTTGCCATGGACTTTGTGGATCACAGAAGTAAACATCAATGTCGGTTGCCAGCGTAAACTGTTGATGAGCCGCGAGTTCCTTACCGCGATCCCAGGTCAGCGATTTGTACAGCTCAGTTGGTAGCTTCCTGGCCTGCTTAATGAGCGCGGAGACAACCGTCTGGGTTTCTTTGTTGGCGACCCTTTACCAACATTACATACCGTGTATGACGCTCCACCAAGGTCGCGATATGGCTATTCTCAGTTCCTGAGATTAAATCACCTTCCCAATGGCCTGGCACTGCTCGATCTTCAACTGAGGCCGGACGATCACGAATCGAGATCATGTCCTTGATTTGTCCATGCTCACTGCCTTTCTGCGTCGCGTGTACGGAGCGGCGGATTGTGCGCTTGGACCTGAGGTGCTGCTGAAGCTCCTTCTTAAGCACACCGCGGGCTTGAACGAATAAGCTTCGATAGATCGTCTCGTGTGACATCTGATTATGCTCTTCGTCTGGATACTCTCGCTTCAGCCAACCAGCAATCTGCTCCGGTGACCAGTGTATTGTGAGCTTGTTTGAGATCACACGCTGCAAATGTTTGTTAAATGCAAGCTTGCACAGCTTGGGGCGCAAGGCTCGATCCCAGGCCTGATCGTCAGCCGCAATAGCGCGGTATTGGCCACAACCGCCATTGCGTTCAACCTCACGACTGATCGTTGATGCTGGACGGCTAAGTTCCCGGGCAATTGTCCGAATGGATTGGCAGCCAGCTATACCACGTGAGATGACCTCGCGTTCTACAAGCGTTAGCGCCAACTGTGATCGCCTTCGCTCTGCTGGACGTATGCCCCCTGTGCGCGACAATAGCGGGTAAATCGAAGATGAATCTCAATCAAACAAACGCCCGATAGAACTCATGGACTCGCCACGTTGCCAACGGTCCCATATCTCTGACTTCTGCTTACTCGTGAAATAAATCCGACGCCTGTAACTCATTCCAACACTCCATCTTTTCTACATCAAAGATTAAAGTGTTGCGTCGATCAGTTGAGACCACCCTAAAAGCCGGACATCGCAAAGACGCGTAAAATCGAGTTTTGCAACAGAATTCATCCAGCTCCAGACGCAAATCAAGGGGCGGATAAACAGCCTTTAAAGCACCGCCATTTTTCTATGTCCCACTTGCCGATAGAATCTCTGGCACTGGTGGACACATGTTTAGAGCCTGATGCGGGCGGATGTGATTATACTGTTTCAGCCAGATTTGGATTACGACCTAAGCCTGTATTCACTCGGGAAACAGGGTTTTATGCGGCTCAATCCAATTGCGCCGTGCGGGTGAATTTACTCGCTTCGTCTGGCTCGGTAGCAAGCGCAATACGGCCCTCGCGGTGCAGCGCACGAAGGTAGCGAAAACCTTTCGCATATTCCGACAGGATATGTTCGCCTGAGCGAAAGCTCGCATAGGCGGGCGGGTGGCTATCGCTAACGAACGGCGGCAGCGGTTCAATCCAAGAATCGAAATCGGCCGCGAAAAATAGCGGTAGGGAAAAGCGCTCCTCCCGGATGCTGATCACACGATGCGGGCCGGAGCGAAAGCGGCCGTTCGTCCAAGTCTCCAACGTGTCTCCCACATTGACGACGAACGCGCCAGTCACCGGCGGCACATCCGTCCACAGATCCTTGACCGTCATCACCTGCAGCCCCGGCTTCGTCTGATGCAACATCGTGAAGCACTCTGAATCGGTGTGAGAGCCGATGCCGAGATCACTCGAGGGACTCGCCGGGTAGTGCAGCAGCCGCAGGTTGGAAGTCGGTTTTTCGATGCGGTCGTTGAAATAGTCCGGCGCAAGATCGAGCGCGAGAGCGAAGCCGCGCAGCAAATCGCGCCCGAGCGCCATCATTGCTTCATAGTACGAGCCGACCGCGGATTTGAAGCCCGGAAGGTCGGGCCACACATTGGGCCCCAGGAATCGGTATCCCTGCAGATAATCCGGATCATCGGCGGGCAAATCGGCCGCGAGATCAAACGACTCTTTCAAACCAGTGCTGGGCTCCGAGCCATAATCCTCTTCGCCCGGCGGAACATAACCTCGGTGGTTGCGGGAGAGCGCGATGTGATAACGCTGCTTCTCGGCTTGGGACAATGCGTGAAAGGCGGCTGCATGACGATACACACGGCCAATCAACTGCTCGTCCACGCCATGACCCGTCACATAGAAGAAGCCGATCGAGCGGCAGGCTTCGCCAATCTGGCGCGCAACCGATTGGGCGTCGCCGCCATTCCGAAGCGGCGAGATATCGATGACTTCAAGACTCACTCCGAAACACCCCTGCTGTCGCGCGATAGGTCAGAATGGGCGATGCGGCAAATGTACAACATCGCCAAGATTGCTCCAACATTGCGAGGTGGGTGAAGATAATGAAAACGAAAAAACATTAAATGACATTTGGAACATCACTTCCTTGCCATCCAAATACCGCCACATCTTCGTAAAATATCGCGAACTACGTGGCACAGTTATAGGAGGGAAAGACCAGCCGAATCCAGCTGAGGCTGTTGAAGAACTCTGATTTAGGTGAGATTTCGGGATGTTGCGATGTCGATACTGCTTGCAGCGTAAACTCACGAGACCGCATAGGCACCAAGGAGCAAGCCGTATTTACGGCAGCATTTGATGGCGCAGCCATGACCGGAGACAACCGGATTAAGCCGGGACAAATTATGCTGCGGCAGCGGTGGCATTTCGCGATCTCCGAATGGGTGCCGGCCGCCATTATTATTTGCGCTGAAGACGCCATTATCATTTGCGATGAAAATGACACCATCAAGCTGATCAACCAACAAACCGAAGTCCCTTTCCGATATGGTAGAGAGGAATTGGCCGGCCGCCCGATTGAGGTTTTAGTCGCCGACAAATTCCGCGCTGTCAATGAGAGGAAAGGATCAAGCCATGCCGATACGGCAAATCGCGAAGATGGGACACCCGGTATTGAGAATGAGGGCCGAAGAGGTGCTTGACCCAACTGACCCGGAGATCGCGCGCCTTGTCGAGGATATGCGTGACACTTTGGTTGATATCGTCGGCAGCGGCATCGCTGCGCCGCAGATCTATGATTCGCGGCGCGTTATTCTCTACCGGATTGAGGCCGACCGGATTCCTGAAGGCTCCAGCATGAAGGCACTTCCCTGGACCGTGATGATCAATCCCGTACTCACGATGATCGGTGGTGAGAAGCGCTTGATCTGGGAGAGATGTCTCTCGCTGCCGGGCCTCCACGGTAAGGTGCCGCGCCATACCAAGGTGCACATTTCCTTCCAGACGTTAGCGGGAGACACTGTGGCGTATGATGCGGACGGCTGGCACGCGATGATTCTGCAGCATGAATATGATCATCTTGATGGCATTCTCTATCCGATGCGTATGGACGATATAACGCTGCTCAGCTTCAACGCGGAGCCCGGCCCTTTGACAGAAGACGTTGCCCGCGACAAGAGCATAGACCCCATGTTCCAAAAACTCGCGGCGTCATGGACGGGCCGCCACTTGTGGCTGCCGGAGACCGACGGAAAACTCTAGTCGCGTCTGGGTAACAGTCGGCATGTCAAAGCGGTTGTTTTCCGCGTAAGTGATTTTGCTTCGCGTCCTCGCCGATAGCGGGCATTATTTCCGGGATGGGTTTTCTTCCGGGATTAGCCAAGAACAGCCGTTAAAAATTCGACGTCTCTTACTCATGTGTCATTAAATGAGAATTGGAGATCGGGTGGGAGAAGAAAAATCTTTTTCGATTGTCGATGGCTTCCAGCCGGATCAACGAGACATAGCTATTCGGCTGTTCTGGGAAGCGTTCAAAGGCAAGTTGCATCCGATTATGAAGCCGGAGAGAAAGGCTCTCAGATTTCTGAATCTTGTTGTTGATCCCGCCCACGCAATTAGCGCAATTTCAAGCGACGATACCTTAATCGATGTTGCAGGCTTCAAGACCGAAAACGGCGCGTTCGTTGGTGGGGAACTGAAAGAGCTTTGCACCACATACGGAACAATTGGAGGGTTCTGGCGGAGCCTCGTTCTTTCCATACTGGAACGTCCATTAAATCCGGGAACGCTGCTGATGGACGGCATTTTCGTGGGCGAAGCTGCACGTGGCCAAGGCGTTGGGTCGGCGCTGCTGTCAGCCATCAAGGAAAAGGCAAGCGTGTGCGGATGTTCTAAGGTCAGATTTCAGATTGGATGTGATTGATACTAACCCGCGCGCACGTGCCTTGTATGAGCGCCAAGATTTCATCCTTGAAAGCACCAGCAACATTGGTCCGCTGCGCCATATCCTCGGATTTCAAAAAGCAATTACAATGGTTTGCGAAGTATGAGGTGAACAGCCTTTTCGATACGTAATCTCGTGTCTACTTGGGGCCAGAAACGCTCGTCAGAGTCGCTCTATTTCTGAGTCCGTTCGGCCCACAATAACGAACATCATATTCGGTAAAATGGGTTTGGTAGTTTTGGCTTCCGGTTACCGCTATTGGCACGCAGTGAAGAATGATCGGATGAGGCGTCACTGCTGCAAAGCCGCCTTGATGGCGCCCAATCCACGGACACGAATGAAATGCACACGCTCCATTCCATGCAGGATTTCGGTAACTGCGACAAGCTGCGGCTTGTCATGGCGCAGCTTGGCTTCGCTTTCCGCATCTAAGAAATTGATATCTTGGAAGGAAGGCCGAAACTATTACCGCAGAACCGAAATGCAAAGGCGCCTTCACCCGCCTTTCGCATTGCGATAATTCTCGGCACGGATGCGATATTTTTTGGCCTCGTCGGTGCGCCCGGTATCGTCTAAAAACGACGCATAAACCTCGATCATCCCAATGGTGCTTGGATGGCTTCTACCGAGCGCCCGTTCATAGGTCTTCGCGGCCAGCTTGAAATGAAAATCTGCCGCCCTGGGTTGGCCAGATTTCCAGTAGAGCTGAGCCAATTTAAAAAAACTATTTGCCACCAGTTCGTGGCCCGGGCCAAGCGCCTTTTCTCTGATCGCCAGGGTTCGCTGAAACTGGAAATCAGCATCGTCATATTCTCCCTGTACTTGGTAGAGGATGCCTAAATTATTGTGAATTTTGGCGGCCTCCAAATCATCTGCACCGAGCGCCGCCACGTAGATTTTCAAGGCGCGTTTGTAGATGAACTCGGCGGCAAAATATTGTTTCTGATTATGGTAGAATACCGCCAGCCGATTGAAGCTCGCCGCCACGTCAGGATGTACCGAGCCCAAAGCTTCTTCGCGGATTGCAAGCGCCTGCTCATAATAATTTTCGGCCACGGAATATTCATTTTGTAAACCGTACAAAACCGCAAGATTGTCGAGCAGGATGGCGGTTTTAGCGTCTGTTCTGCCGAATATGCCCTTGGCGATCGGTAACGCTTGTTCAGCAAACGGTACCGCCTCCTCATACCTCCCCTGGGACTGCAATTCTTTCGACTGCTTGATGGCTTTCGTCAAATCGCCTTTGTCGCCCCACCCCGTGGCGGGGAAGACAAGCCCGGCGAAAATACAAATGACAAGCCAGCGCGATGCTCTCAAAAGGGATTTTGGCATAGAAAACACTATATCTGACGCAGTGCATCGCCGCGAGCCTGAGAGCGAATATTTCGCCCGCTCATTAGCTTCAACGTATCCTCACCGCTATGAATTCCGGACGGGGATTCTGACACAGCTTGGTTCCGGAGCAGGCCTACATGCCAATTCCTGCGCGGCCGGCTTAAAGCGCAGCCGCTGACATTCCCACTTTGAAGGCCGACCGAGCGTATGATAACGAACGGGTGGCTAGCCACTCTCATACGGGCTGCCAGCCAAACTCATAATGAATGACTAGGGAGGGAAAACGATGAAGGCCTACCACGGGGGGTGCCACTGCGGCGCAGTCAAGTTCGAGGTCGACGTGGATTTGTCGCAACTCACGCGCTGCACCTGTTCTATTTGTGCGAAGAAAGGCGGCCTGTTCTGCTATGTGCCGCCGGATCAGTTCCGCCTGTTGCAAGGCGAAGATGACCTCACGGCCTATCAATTCAATACCAATGAGGCGACGCATTCATTTTGTAAAAATTGCGGCATTCACACATTTGGCCGTCCGCGCTCGATGCCCGATATGCATCTCATAAACGTTCGCTGTCTCGAGGATTTCGATCTCGAAACCGAAACCTACGAGGTGAAGCTGTTCGACGGCCGAAATTGGGATGCCGCAATCAAGGCCCGACAGGAGAGCAATTGAACGGGAAGTTGGGCGTCATCGTCCGAAAGGGGATCTGCCGAGATGGCACGTATCTCTGACACCCTCATTGTCGCCGGAGCGCTGGGGTCTGCCTGGGCCGAATGGGATGATGGCGTGGCAGCCTATGCGGCGGGCGATTACGCGACGGCCTACCGCCAGTGGTTTCCGCATGCCGAGCAGGGTGACGCCAAGGCGCAGTATAACCTCGGCGTGATATACGCCAACGGCAAGGGCGTGCCCAAGAACGACATCGAAGCGATCAGATGGTATCGCGAGGCCGCCGCGCAAGGCCATGCGGGCGGCCAGTTCGGCCTCGGTTCCGGCTACTTCCTCGGCCGGGGTGTGCCGGAGAATTACGTGCAGGCGTATATGTGGTTGGCCCTGGCCAAGGCGCAGGGCCATGAGAAAGCGGCGAAAGGTCTGGATGTTGTTAAAGCAAAGATGACCCGCGGCGACATAGCCAAAGCCCGCGACCTGTCGTCGCTATGGTGGAAAGAGCACAACTAGGCACGGGTCCACGCATTGCCGGTAATCTCGGTACCTGCTCCATAGGCGCCGGCGTGATATCAGGGCGTGAGCCAAGCGGGATTTGGACCTGGCGGAGATTGACCATGATCGCCCGCCGAGTAGACAATCGGGCTGTTAATATTTGTTAGGAAAGGAAGCGGGTATGGCGGGTCTGACACGCGTAGCCAGCGCTGAGACGAGCGCCGCAGCAATCTGCGATATTTTGAACCGCGACGGCGCTGTGGTGGTGGAAGGGGCGACAGAGCCAGGCATGTTGGCTGCGCTGAATGCCGATCTCGACCATTTCTCAAGCGATATTGGCGTTGGCCTGCGCCATCCGACGAATGATTTTTTCGCCGATTTTTATGGCGCGTCGACCGTCCGTTTTGACGGCTTGCCAGCAAAATCTGCAGCGTTCCTGGATGTGATGCAATTGCCATTGCTGCAGGAGGTCGCCGACATCCTGCTCAAACCGAGCTGCGAGGATTATCTGCTCAACACCGCGCAGCTGATCGAAATTCGCCCGGGCGAGACGGTGCAGTTAATCCACCGCGACGAAGATGCGTGGGCGTTCATGCCGAAGGTGAAGCCACTCTTGCAGGTCGAGGCAATGTTCGCGCTGAGCGATTTCACCAAGGCGAGCGGGGCAACCCATGTCGTTCCCGGCAGCCATCTTTGGGAGCCTGACCGCGAGCCGGAACCGGCGGAAATTTTGCAAGCCGAGATGCCGGCGGGTTCGGCGCTGTTTTATCTCGGTCGAACGCTTCACGGTGGCGGCGCGAACGTAACGGCGGACGTGCGCCGCCGCGGCATGTTCCTCGGTTTCGTCGTTGGCTGGCTGAGGACAGAGGAAAATATGTTTCTGACGGTGCCGATGGAAGCCGCCAAAACCATGCCCGTCCGAGTGCAGGAGTTGTTGGGTTACAAGGCGCATGCCGGCATCGGCGTCGTCGACGTCGGCAGCCCGATGGCGCTGTTGCAATAGAGCACGCCGGTGCTAACAACCGGCGCGGACAAGGTCGTCGCAGGTGATTCTACCTGCTCGGGATTTACTCTAGGCCGCGATCTAGTCGTTGCCGGTCAATTCAAAGTCGGCCAGCGATATTTCGTGGGTGCGCCGCCACAACTCCGCTGAGCTGAACGGATAATTCTGGGTTGCGCGGCCCTTACTGTTTTTGTACCAGCTGCTGACTTTTGAGAAGCCCCAGGCGCGTAGCAAGCTGGCTTCATCCATGCGCTGGCTGTGGCTCCAGTAAGTTTCGTCTTTGACGTCCATTGCCTTGGCGCCACTGCTCAGGATTTGCCGCAGGGCATCAAGCAGATATTTGACCGAGAACTCCGACCACATGATGGCGCTGCCGCCATGCACCACTTGGTTTGTATTTGGGCCATATAGAATAAATAAATTTGGGAATCGTGGCACAGTCATGCCGAGATAGGCGCGGGCATCGTCACCGTCCCAAACCGCGTGCAGATCGGCCCCACCGCGACCGATCACTTGCATGGGCATGAGGAATTGCGACGCATGAAAGCCGGTGCCGTAGAGGATGGCGTCAAACCTGTGTTCGCTGTTGTCGTCGCAAACAATGCCGCTCGGCGTGATTGCCTTAACCTTGCTGCGCACCAAATTCACATTGTCGCGCTTGAGCGTGGCGATCCAGGTGCCATTGTCGCGAATGATCCGTTTAGCGCCGATCGGCGTGTCCGGGATGATCCCGTCACGCAGGTCAGGCCGATCAACTGCCTGCGCCGCCATCCAATCTGTGACCACGTGGCGGACCGTGTCGTTGAGCGCCGACACGGATTTTTCCGTTGGCTTAAAATCTGGGTCGACGACCACGCCGTCGAGCATGCCCTTGGCGCCGGGCAACGCCAGCGTAACGCGGTACCACATGGAATAGAGCGGGAGATGTTCTAGGAGCCATTGTGTGCTGTCGCTCACCGCTTCATGCAAGAGCGGTGTCGGCAGCAGCCAGGGCGCGGTGCGCGCAAAGACGGTGACATGCTCCGCGACCTTCGCGACTTCGGGAATGAACTGAAGGGCGCTTGCGCCGGTGCCGATAACGCCGACTCTCTTGCCGCTGAGGTCGACCGAATGGTCCCACTGCGCGGAATGAAAACTCGGACCGAGGAAGGCGTCCCGCCCTGGAATGTCCGGCAGGCTCGGCCGATTGAGCTGGCCGACGGCGCTCACCAAGACTTCGCTTGTGAACTCCTCTTCGCCCGCCGTGGAGCGTGTCTGTAGGTTCCACTGTCCGGCAGCTTCATTCCAACGACACGCGGTAACCACGGTGTTGAAGCGGATATGCTCGTAGAGCCCGTGCTGGCGGGTGACTTCCTTGAAATAGTCGAGAACGTCTTCAGCCTTGCCGTAATAATCCGGCCACAGCCCGCGGGCGAGCGCGTAGCTGTAGAAGAAGCTGTTACAGTCTACCCGGCAGCCCGGATAATTGTTCTCGTACCAGGTTCCGCCGACTTCATCGTTCTTCTCGAATATCACGAAGGGAATGCCCGCTTGCTTGAGGCGGAGACCGGCCAAGATGCCGCTTTCTCCCGCGCCGACAATCGCGACCGATAGGTCTCGGTCGGGCGCGAGTTGGTCTTTGGTCCAGCGT
This sequence comes from Pseudomonadota bacterium, assembly GCA_027624955.1. Lineage (NCBI taxonomy): Bacteria > Pseudomonadati > Pseudomonadota > Pseudomonadota bacterium. Next base: position 77,453 of record JAQBTG010000011.1, on the reverse strand, counting down.
GGCGCGCGCTGATCGAATTCGCTTACAACTGCTTCCTCATATACTTGAGGAATGAAGGGCTCTATCTCGGCGCCCATCATCCAAATGGCAATGCGATACATTTCATCGAAGGTTGGCGGGCCGGGTGGTTCCCCGCCGCCGTCACGAAACGATTTCAGCGCTTGGAAGCATGTTTCGCGAACTTCCGCTTCAAGTTCTTCCGACATGCCGCTTTCGGCGATTCCGAAAATAACCTCGGGCCGCCATGCGTCTTTGAGAAGCGTGTAATCCCGACTTAAATAAGCGGTGGTGATGATCAACGTCGGAATATCGGCGCCACCCAGATGGCGCTGAAGCGACGCGTCATCCGCAGTGAAGTTTGAGACCGAGTTGGTAAATTTCATCGCCTTGTTCCGCTCATCTTATGCAAAATATTGCGCGCAACCGAAATTGCGCTTCGCGGAAATTTACGGTGAGCAGGTCTCCCGATCCCTAGCCCTATCCGAGCAACGGCATGTAACTGTCGAGCGTCTTGAGGCAGGTGTCGCGATCTTCCGTTGGCATGTTTAAAAGCACGCGATTGACGCCGGCGGCGCGATAACCTTCAAGTGCGGCAGCGTCGGGTTCGGCATTGAAGACCGTAGTGGAGAGCGTCGCCATATCGCGCCCTGCCTCATCGGCGATACGGCGCAGGCGGGCCATGCCGTCTACCATATCGACCGGCCCGCGCGGGAACCAACCGTCACAATATTCGACGATGCGGCGCAGCGTGTGATCCGTCTCGCCGCCGAGCAGGATCGGCGGATGCGGTGTTTGCAGTGGCTTCGGCGAGGAAAAGGCCGGGTCGAAATCCACGAACTCACCGTGAAATTCACCTTTCTCCTGGGTCCATAATTGCTTGGCCGCAAGGATGGTTTCGCGCATCACTTTGAAGCGGTTTTTATATGTGACCCCGTGGTTCTCCATCTCATCGACATTCCAGCCGCCGCCGATGCCGAGAATGAACCGCCCGCCGGAAAGCCGATCCAGGCTGGAGACGGCTTTCGCCAGATTGAACGGGTCATGTTGCGGCACCAGGCAGATGCCGGTGCCGATTTTAAGCGTCTTGGTCACGGCAGCGGCGAAGCTCAAGCCCACGAACTGGTCATAGGTATGATAATACTGCTTCGGCACCTCGCCGCCGCCTGGAAAGGGCGTTTTGCGACTGACCGGGATATGGGTGTGTTCGCAGGCGAGCAGCGATTCAAAACCGCGCTGTTCCAGCTCGGTGGCAAGCTCCGTGAGCTCAATCGAATAGTGGGTCGGAAAGAAGAATACGCCGATATCCATGTTTGGTCATCCTTGTAAGAGTGAATTGCCGGTGATCTTATCCGTTGGCGCCCGGGCCTGCTACGACGGCGCGCGGCGAGGCGACGAAGGCGGCGCCGATGCCGCGCTTCCGCCGGCTGTCCCACGCCGCCATATTGGGGCAAGCGTAGAGCACCGGGTAGACGCCATGGTTTTCCCAAGAGACGTCAAAATCAGCGGCCAGCGCTGCATACACGGCATCGGACAGGCGGCTGTCTATAGCCACGGCTGTGGCGCCGCCAACATCGATTCTCGGCTGATGAATGGCATCGTCGATGGACATTCCGTGATCCACCAGAAATGAGATCAGTTGCAGCACGGCGGGCATGATCCGCCGGCCGCCAGACGCGCCCAACGCCACGCGGAGACCGTCCGCCGTTTCGACAATGGCCGGGCACATGTTGGAGAGCGGCCGCTTGCCGGGGCCGATTGAATTTGGCCTGCCGGGGCGCGGGTCAAACCACATCATGCCGTTGTTCATCAAAATGCCGGTCTCGGGAAGCACAACTTTCGAGCCGAACGGCGAGAGCAGAGTTTGGGTCAGCGAGACGGCGGTCCCTTGGCTATCGACCACGCTAACATGGCTGGTGCAACTGGCGGGCTCTGTGGCGGCATCATCGCCGGCGCCGGCGAGTCGCACCGCGATTGCGGCTGCGAGGCTGGATGCCAAGCGGTGGAAGGCGTCAGCGCCCGGCGCGCCATCAGGTATGGGCCGACTTTGCAGACCATCGAGAGCGTCTTTCATGGTGGGGCCAGCGGTCAAACCGAGTGCGGCAAAAACTTGCGCTGACCGATAGGGATAGGCGGCGACGTCAACAATCCGGGCGCGGTAATCGCGAAATTCGCCAAGGCTGAGGGGGCAACCGCCGGCGGTCAAATCGGCGACAAGCTTTTCAGCGGTTTCGCCACGGTAAAAATCATCGGCGCCCACTTCGGCGAGCCGACGCAGAGTGTTCGCCAAATTGCCAAGCCGGATGCGCGGCGGTGGCGAACTCCATTGCCCGGCTGCTGGAAAGCCACCGGGCATATAAAGTGCGGCTGAGGTTTGATTTTCAGCAAGATCGGCGGCGGCGGCGGCGATAGCGATGGTGGTGTACCAATCGGCTTCCATTTCGGCTTCGGCGCTGGCGATTGCCGGCGCGAGAAGCTCGGCCCAGGCTTTGGTGCCGAAGCGCTCATGCGCCAGCCCCAGCCCGCCGACCTGCGTCGGCAAGGCAATCGAGAAAAAGCCCTTGAGGTTGCGATCCTCCAGGACTTCAGGCCAGCCGAACATATCGCCGCCACTGGCGCCGGTCAGCGGATAGGCGGATACGTCCAGATCCGCCGGCGCGACCATGCCGAAATCGACCATCTGGGCGCCGGCTTCGCCGCTTCGCCGCACCATCATATATCCGCCGCCGCCGAGGCCGCTCATCCACGGCTCGACCGTCGCGAGGACAAAGCTGGCGGCGATTGCGGCGTCGATGGCGTTGCCACCGTCGGCCAATATTTTTGCGCCGGCTTCGGACGCGAGACGATGTTGGGTGGCGATCACCCCGCCGACGCTCTCGATTACCGGTTTCGTGAGGCGCCAAGCTTCAGTCGCGGGGCGCGGCGGGATTGCCTTGGATGTCACGGCTCACTCCATTCTTTTTAAATCCGGGTTGCCTAATTCTACGATCCCATTATTTGGGCGCGGAGGTCATCTGTAGCCTCGGCGTCCAACGCCAATGTGTCTTTATCGCGCGAGCCCGTGATGACGACCGAGTAGATTGCCGCCGCTCTTTCTTGAGTTTCCCAACCTCTTGATACGTCGCGAAGAACACGGGCCGGGTCGCGGGTACGGGGGTCGCCGTAGCCGGCGCCGCCGCCTTCGATGCCGCGCAGGGTTTCGCCCGGTGCGATCTCGGCCTGCACGAAGTTTGCGAGTTTTACCTCGCTGCCATTGGCACTGCGTTTGAATGTTGCGCCGGGATACCCGTCGGCGCCGCCATGCGCGCCGCGCGGTGGAAAATAATGCCCGTCCGAGGGAATAACAGCGGTCATCGGTGAGGTCGTTGGGCCGTACACCACCTCAGTTGCGGGCGCGCCGCATAGTTGGCCCGCTCCTAAGGTGGCGGGCAGAACGCGGATCGAGTGAATTTCCATCGGATAGCGCGCTTCATCAAGTTCGACACTGTCGAGGCGAATCATGCCCGCCGCAGTCGGCATGCAATAAGTCAGCCAGCCATCGGCCATCGGCCCGGCCGGTCCGCCGCCGAGGCCGAGGAAAAGTTGGCCGACATAAGGGTCGCCGCCACGACGTGGATCTTGGCCAGAAATCACGGCCATCGCGGCACCCATTGTGGACGAGCCGTCAGCCAGGCCGTAGCCCTCACCCAATTTGGCGAATGCGCCTTGAACGGCATAAATGAGCCGCTCGGCAATGTTGGTGGTGCAGGCCGAGCAGCTATGCGGAAACGCCGGGCGGCCGACGACGCAATCATCACGCAACAGCACGCGGACGCGCCGGAAGGCGCCGGAGTTATGTGGAATATCATCGGCGAGGCAGTTTAAGACCGCGGTGAACACGTTTGCCAGGCAGGTCGCCTCGGTTTGATTGAGGCCGCAATCGACGCAATCGACATTGTCGCGCAGGTCAACCTCGATCGTCGCGGCCGCCGAATCGATGGTTAATTTGGCTTTCACCGGAATTCCGTCGGGCAAGATATTCTCAACCGGATCATGCGTGCTTACGCTGGCCAGGCTGGCCGATGGCAACGCCCGGATGGCGCTCGCCATGCGCGCTTCTGAATAATCCATCCAGCGGCCAACGAAACGGGTGACCGTTTCAGTGCCGATCTTTGTGCACAGCGCCTTCAGGCGACGCTCGCCAATGCGAACCGCGCCGATGAGCGCCAGGAAATCGCCATACCATTGCTCCGGCACGCGAATGCGGCGGCGGCACATGCGGACGATATCGGCGTTGGTCTGATAATTTTGCTGCACCCGGACGCAGGGAAAGATCAGCGCGCCCTCTTCGTAAATATCTCGGGCGAAGGCGTGATAGGTCGTCGGCACGCTATTGCCGATGTCGGCCTGGTGGGCCTTGGCGCAAACCGTAAAGAGATGCTCGCCATCGATGAAGACGGGTGCCAGCAAAGCGTGATCGGCGGCATGCGAATTGCCGAGATAGGGATCGTTGTGCAAGAACGCGTCGCCCTCGGCGATATCGTCATGCAGGTCCCGCATCGACCCGGTTTGCAGCGAAGCGCCGAAGACATGGACCGGCAAGCCATCGGCCGCGGTGATGAGCTGATCATCGGCAGTGAGGATGGCACAGGAAAAATCCTTGGCGGCGGCGATCACGGTCGAGCGTGCCGCGCGCAACAAGGTGTTCGACATTTCGCGCACGATGCCATCGAAGCGGTTAGCCAGCACCGCCGTCAGAACGGGATCCTCAATCGAATCCACAGGCTCGGTGGACTTTTCGGGCGCTTGGAACCGCGCCGGATCGGCGGGCGCTGTCATGCTGCACTCACGGTGAACGCGCGCCGCTCAATCGGCGCCCGGGCGGCGATAGACGCCGGCCTGGGTGTTGGCCACGGTCATCGCGTCGCGGGCGTCGGCGGCGGTCATGAGAACGGTCGTCGTCACATCGGTGAGGCTGCCGGACGCGGCAGACGCCATCATGATCGCCATCATCGTCTTGTTGTCCGGTGCCTCGATGATCTCGATCAGATCATGCTCGCCGAAGGCAAAATAGAGATGATGGAGTTTGCCGCCGAAGCTTTCGCACACTTTCTCGGCAAGCGCGGTCCGATCTTCCGGGTTGGCGACCAATCCCTTCCACGCCTCCGGCGTGTATCGGCAGCGCACTAGATATTGCGGCATGGTGTCACCTCGGATTGTTTCACGATCGTCATTTGGCAACTATTCCAGGGCGCGCTTGCCTTGGATCGGACCCGACCCTAGACCGAATCCCGGTTGATTTGAATTCAGCAATGCAAAAAACGACAAAGCCCGAGAGCGCTCAAGAGTGCTCAAGACGCTGGCCGGGTCCGGGATAGCAGGCCCTCTTCGCACGCCTTGATCTGTAAGGAGAGGTATTTGGAATAGATCCGGCATTGGGCAAAGCTGCCGGCCAGGAACCACAGGCCTGGCTGCCCGGTGCGCTGGAACATGTTGCGCAGCTCCTGCGCTTCGCCAAAGCCCCAGATGGTCCCGACAGAATCGGCGACGCCGTCACCGAACAATCTGCGGACCAGATGCTCCTGTCCCTTATACCCAGTGGCGAGGACAATGAGGTCGGCGCCTCGCACATCGCCTGATTTCATCTTTACGCCTACGGCGGTGAATTCAGCGATATCCGAATATTGGACGAGCTTGATCTTGCCGTCGGCGAGCAGATCGGAGCAGCCGACGTTGAAATAATAGCCGCCGCCCCGGCTCAAATATTTGAACTGCCATCCCGATCCGTCTTCGCCGTAATCGAGCTTGAAGCCGATTTGGGTCAGGCGGTCGAGCAGCGGCTTGTCGAGCGCCTTCGCCCGTGTCGTCATGAGAATCTGCGATTTCCGCGCCACGGCGAGCGGCATCGAGGCGGCAATGAGGTCGCAATCCTCTAGCGGCGGGCCTTCGTCATAAAGCGCGTAGGGAAGCTGCGCGCTGGGCTCGACATTGACGATCTGGGTTGGGCTGCGCTGCACCAAACTCACCCGGGCGCCGCTCGAATAGAGATCCTGCGCGATATCATGGCCGCTGTTGCCGGTGCCGATGACCAGGGCATCGCGGCCCGTCCACGCCTCGCCATCCTCGTAGGCGCTGGAGTGGATCAGCGTGCCCTGATATGCCGCCAGGGTCGGGATATCCGGGAGGTTGGGAATATCGCTGACGCCCGTGCTCAGAACAATGTGGCGGGGATGTATCTCGCGAACTGTGCCATCGCTGTGATGGAGTTCAACGGTCCAGCGCTCCGCCGCGGCGTCATAGGCGCCGCCACGAAACTCCACCGCGCTCCAGAAATTCAGCTCCATGCTCTCCACATAAGATTCAAACCAGTTGGCCAGCTTGTCCTTGGGGATATAGACCGGCCAATTCGGCGGAAACGGCATGTAGGGCAGATGGTTGACATGCACCTGATTGTGCAGCGTGAGGGCGTGATAGCGCGTGCGCCAATTATCGCCGATGCGCGGGTGGCGATCGACAACCAGTGTATCGACGCCGAGTTGGGTCAAGCGCGCGGCGATGGAAAGCCCGGCCTGCCCGCCGCCCACCACCAACACGGTGGGATCTCTGGCATCATAGGCGGCGGCTGACTTTCTAAGATCGAGCCAGTTGGGCCCGTGGAAATCGCGCGAATAGGCTTCGCCCCGGGGCCGCGCTGTTCCGACGCGTTCCTCGAATCCGCGGAGGTGGCGGAGCGCGGTCAGCAGCGTCCAGGCCTTGAATTTACCGCCGTCATCATCGTCCGGGATGAGACGCAAGACGCCCTCGCCGCGGCCATCGGCGGTCTCGAAAGCAAAGATCGCCTCGATGGCATCGCTACCGGCCCGCGTGACCTGACGCGGCGGAGTCCGCGACGGGTCGATCTTGAAGCCGGTCAGTTGGGCGCTGCCGGCGCGCGAAGCGAGCGCCGCCACGACCCGCTCAGCGCCGCTCACCGTTTGAATATCCCAGCTCAGCGCCAACACATCACGCCAGTGGCATTCCGGGTGAAAGAGCGCTTTGACGGCCGGCCAATCATTGGCCGAGAGCGCGTGCTCGAACTGCGCCAACCAGCGCGCCGTCATCTCCGAAATTGAATCACCTGCGATATCGAGCATTCTCTATCTTGCCCAGGAGCCGGCGCGGTGGCCAAAAGATTCGTGTGCCGATTTTGGCAATTTGGGTTTCGACGGTCGCCGGAAAATGCCCATTCCCCGCCCGAAAGCCGAATAAGATAAGTACCCCGTCTCTGAGTCAAATGCAGGCATGGCGCCAAGGGGTCGCACAGCCCAAAACGGGGAAACCGCCGATGCCAAGGTTTGCGGGCTATCCGAAGTAAGGAGCGTTTAGCGCGCGCCAAGGCGTGGCGGTAAAAGTCTTCCCTAAACTAGCCGTCGTCTTCTTCGTCATCCTCATCGTCGTCGTCGTCGTCGTCATCGTCGTCCTCTACCGTGGGCTTCTTGTGATGGTTATAGGCCTGGTCATAGCTCTGGGCATCGTCGGCATCCGTCTTATCAATGTATTTGACCGCTTCCCGCCAGTCGCCGGAGGCCTGTTGGCCGAGCGCGTCGTTGCAGTCTGTGCTCGACGAAGAAGAGAAAGTGGAAACGTCGTCACTAATGGCCGCTTGAACGTTTGCCTCCGGCGACGTGGCGGCTTGAACAGTCACCTCCGGCGACGTGGCCGCTTGTACAGTCGCCGGCAACAATGCCTGCAGCGCGGCTAACCCCGCGGCTAGCATGCTCAAAACCAGAATTTTGCGAAGTTTATTCATGATTCTTCTCCTAATTCTAACGATGCGGATCGCGCCAATTATAGCCTTGCGAAGCGTAAACAGAAATTTCGCACTGCAAAACCCCGTTCTATGTACCACTTTCTGATAGTGTCTCTGGCATCGCTGGACGCCGTCAGCGGGCTGCGTTCCGGGCCCTTGGGAGAGAGAACGCCCCCCAATTCACCAGGGCCCCCAACCATCGGCTAAGCTAGCCCCGTGCCGCCCTTATCACTCGGAACTCTCGAACACCTCGCCACTGCCCGATACGGCCTGGCTACCCGAATTAGGCGCCATCGCGTATTTACCGCCTCTAATTCTTCTGCCATTCCTATGACAATTAATACACTTCTGCATCAGGCACTGAGCATAGGTTCGTCAGTGTCCTAGACATTCTTGTAGGTTATTTTTTTGATGACACATGATGAATTCAATGAATTCTGCCGATCGCTAGCGTCAACGACTTACGTCATGCAGTGGGGCGGCTCTCACGTCTGGAAAGTTGGCGGCAAGGTGTTCGCGATCGGTGGCTGGAACAAAGGCAAGTATCCCGGCATCACGTTTAAGGTCTCTGAGATCGCATACGAAATGCTAGGGGAAATGCCGGGGCTCCGCCCTGCTCCGTATTTTGCTTCTAGAGGCATGAAGTGGATACAACATTTTAAGGCGCCGGGTCTTTCGGACGACGATCTAAGATCATATTTGCAAACGTCCCATCGCATAGTATCCCTGGGCCTGACAAAAAAACTGCAAAAGACGTTGGGGCTTAATCAGGCATAGGATTTTGGATAAGGCCTCTCTATCGATATCAATGCATCGGAAAGATCCGAGTCGAGTCGACCACAGACGAAGTCGTTCGCTTTTGCCGGTTTAGGCGATTTGGTTTTCGACGGTCGCCGGGAATCGTCCATTTCCTGCCCAAAATCAGTCTTTGATCAGATATGCTAGGCACTTGGCCTATGCTGGGCACAGGGAAAACTGATGAAACATGCGAAAATTTGGCTGGCTGGATTAATCGCGGCGGCGTTGTTGGCGCCGCATACGGCGTTTGCCTTGGAGATCTCCTCTGACGCCGTCAGCAATGGCGTTTTGGACAGCGACAGTGCTTGCGAAGATCATGACGGCGATGACGAAAGCCCGCAGATCAGTATTTCGGACGTCCCGCCCGGCACGACGCATTTTGCCATAATCATGGATGATCCGGATGCAAAGGCACTCGACGGTAAAACCTGGGTGCATTGGAACGTTGTTAATATACCGGCCGATCACACTGAAATCGAGGGCGACGAAACCCCGCCCGGCGTGGTGTTGGAGAATGACGATGAAGATGCGGAATATGGCGGCATGTGCCCAACCGACGGGCGGCACATGTACCGGATTGGCGTGTTCGCGCTGGACGCGCCGATCGAAACCGATGGTGATGACGCGCCGGAAGCGCTGACCATCGAGATGCTCGAATCCGAATATGGCGATCAAATTGTCGGCAGCGCGCTGATCGAGGCGGCCTTTCCCTGATTTTACCGAGCTATGACGGCCGGCGACGGTGGATATGGGTTCTGCCCGGCATTTGCGGCAGGCGACAACCGATCTTGTGCCTGATCCACTGCTACGAAACTTCCGACAAGGCTTGACCCGGAGCGCTGCAAGCCCCAAATTACGGTTTGAACCCGGTAGCGAAGAAAATGGAATCGGCGTTAACCATCAATCGGATAGATGAGTTTGCGCCGCTCCCCTGAGCTACCGACACGTGGAGGAATATATGTTTAGTCCATTGAAGCTCATTATCCTGGTCGCTGTGATTGCTGTTGTTTGGTACGGCTTCAAGGCGGCGGGCAGAATGAAAGCCAAAGCGGCGAAACTTAACGAAGCCGACGATCAGGATAATATTGAGGATCGCCACTGACCAGCAATGTTCGGTTTTAGTCTACCCAAACTTCTTATCCTGATCGCGCTTATCGCGGTCGTCTGGTATGGCTTCAAGGCCGCCGGACGTGTCAATCGAAGACGCCAAGCGCAAGCAGAACAAGCAGAACAAGCGCCGCGAAAGAAGCGGTTCAGGCTCCGCGCCAAAGATATGGTGCAATGCCCCAAATGCCAGGCATACGCGACTTCGCTCGATTCCCACACCTGTGAGGTATAAGCCGGGCAGCCGCGCGCCGTTCGAACGTTGACCGCCGCCAAGGAAGCGGCTAGGTGATAGAAAACCTCATGGGTGCGAACGGGCAATCATCTTTTCAGTCGCTAATCTTGGAGCTACAGCGCTTCTGGGCGGAGCAGGGCTGCGTCATTTTGCAACCCTATGATCTGGAAGTTGGCGCCGGCACTTTTCATCCGGCGACGACGCTGCGCAGCCTCGGGCCGAAGCCATGGCGTGCTGCCTATGTGCAGCCGTCGCGCCGCCCGACCGATGGGCGCTACGGCGAAAACCCCAACCGCCTCCAGCATTATTACCAGTTTCAGGTGATCCTGAAGCCGTCGCCGGCCGACGTCCAGGCGCTCTACCTTGAAAGCCTGGCGCGCCTCGGCATCGATGCGCGCGCCCACGATATCCGCTTTGTCGAGGATGATTGGGAGAGCCCGACGCTGGGCGCCTGGGGGTTGGGCTGGGAAGTCTGGTGCGACGGCATGGAAGTCACGCAATTCACCTATTTTCAGCAGGTCGGCGGCGTCGATTGCGATCCGGTGTCGGCCGAGCTGACCTATGGGCTGGAGCGCCTCGCGATGTATGTGCAGGGCGTCGACAATGTCTATGACCTCGATTGGAACGGCGCCGAAGGCGACGCCAAAGTTACCTACGGCGATGTGTTCAAACAGGCCGAGCGCGAATTCTCTGCCTTCAATTTCGAATATGCCGATACTGAAATCCTGCTGCGCCATTTTGCCGACGCCGAGAAGGAATGTGTGGCGCTGCTAGACTGCGCGCCGGCGCTGCCACTGCCGGCCTATGACCAGTGCATGAAATCGAGCCATTTGTTTAATCTGTTGGACGCACGCGGCGTCATCAGTGTGACCGAGCGCGCCGCCTATATCGGGCGCGTGCGCGCCATGTCGAAGGCCTGCTGCGAAGCCTGGCTGACAAGCGAAGAGAGTGGAGCTTAAGGCAATGGCCGAGCTGCTGCTTGAGCTTATGTCGGAGGAAATCCCGGCGCGCATGCAAGCCAAGGCCGCCGCCGATCTCCAGCGCCTGCTGTATGAGGGGCTGAAGGAAGCGCGCCTCGACTATACCGGCGCGCACAGTTTCGTCACGCCGCGCCGCCTGACTGTGGTGGTTGACGGCCTGCCGGCGGTGCAGCCCGATATTTCGGTCGAGCGCAAAGGCCCCAAGGTAGGCGCGCCCGAACAGGCGATTCAGGGTTTTCTTAAATCCGCCGGCGTCACCCTCGATCAATGCGAACAGCGTGAAACGCCGAAGGGCATGGTGTGGTTCGCGGTGAGCCAGGAACACGGCCGCCCGACGGCGGAAGTGCTGACCAACCTGGTTCCGGCCGCGCTGGAAAAACTGCCCTGGCCCAAATCGATGCGCTGGGGTTCAGGCCGCGCGCGCTGGGTGCGCCCGATCCATTCCTTGCTATGCCTGCTGGACGGCGCCGTGGTGCCGGCAAGCTTTCAGGATACCCAAGCCGGCGCCGCAACGCGCGGCCATCGGGTGCTGGCCGGCGGCGACATGACGGTTGGGAATTTTGCTGAATACCGCGACGGCTTGCGCGCTGCTTTCGTGATGCTCGATCCGACGGAGCGCCAACAGGTGATCCGCGACGGCGCGGCCCGCCTGGCGACGGCGGAAGGGATTGCCGTCAGGCCGGACGAAGCGCTGGTGGCGGAAAATGCCGGCCTGGTCGAATGGCCGGTGCCGCTTTTGGGCCGTATCGACGCCGAGTTTATGGACGTGCCGGGCGAGGTGTTGAGTTCGGCGATGCGCAAACACCAGAAATATTTTAGCCTCGAAGATAAGGACGGCAACCTCGCGCCGTCTTTCATCATGGTCGCCAATATGGCGACGGCGGATGACGGTGCGGCAATTATCGCCGGCAATGAGCGCGTGCTGCGCGCCCGCCTCGCCGACGCTAAATTCTTTTGGGATCAGGACCGCAAGCAGACGCTCTCCAGCCGCACGCCAGCGCTGAAACATATTGTCTTTCACGCCAAGCTCGGCACGCTCGATGAGAAGGTCGACCGCGTCCAGGCCCTGGCGGTCGAGCTTTGTCAGTATATTCCCGGCGCCGAGCGCGACCGGGTGCGCTCGGCGGCGCGCTTGTGCAAGGCCGATTTGAGCACTGATATGGTCGGTGAATTCCCGGATTTGCAGGGCGTGATGGGGCGTTATTACGCGCTCGCCGACGGCGAGGCGCCGGAAGTGGCTACGGCCATCGCCGAGCATTACGCGCCACAAGGGCCGGGCGACACCTGCCCGAGCGCGCCGGATAGCGTCGCCGTGGCGCTCGCCGATAAGATCGATACGCTGGTTGGATTCTTCACCATCGACGAAAAGCCAACCGGCTCGCGCGATCCCTATGCACTGCGCCGCGCCGCGCTCGGCATAATCCGGCTGATCCTGGAGAACGGGCTGCGCCTGCCGTTGCGCGCCGTGTTCAATGTGGCGGCGGGGGGGAAAGCGACCACGGAATCAGAAGATACGGCGCAAGCCTTGCTCGACTTCTTCGCCGATCGCCTCAAGGTGCATCTCCGCGAACAAGGTGTGCGGCATGACCTGGTGAGCGCGGTGTTTGCCCTTGGCGGCGAGGATGATCTGGTGCGCCTGATGGCGCGCGTCACTGCGCTGGGTATTTTTCTCAGCAGCGAAGACGGCGGGCATCTGCTTACGGCGTACAAGCGCGCCGCCAACATACTCCGCATTGAGGAAAAAAAGGACGGCGCCTCCTATTCCGGCGAAGTGGACGAGTCCCGATTGGTTGCTCGTGAGGAACAAGAGCTTGTTGCAACGATAAAAATTACCGTGCGCGAAACAAAGGCGTCCATCGCGACAGAGAATTTCGTGGGGGCAATGGCGGCAAACACTGCGCTAAGGGTGCCAGTAGATTCTTTTTTCGATGAGGTTACGGTCAACGCTGATGACCCGGCATTGCGAGAAAATCGACTAAAACTGTTGTCGAATATTCGAGATACTCTTGATCTCGTCGCCGATTTTTCCAAGATCGAAGGCTAGTTTCCCCTGTGACACTCTTGTGACTCTCCTATGACAAAATGGCTGCAAACATTCGGTGGCGGCAGCGCTGAGGGCTCGGCGGAGCTGCGCGATTTGCTCGGCGGCAAGGGTGCCAACTTGGCCGAAATGGCTAATCTTGGTTTACCGGTGCCGCCCGGCTTTACCGTCACCACCGAGCTGTGCGCGGCCTATTACGCCAATGCCAAGAGCTTTCCCAATTCGCTTGGTGACCAGATCAACGCCGGGATGAAACATATCGAAGCGATCGCCGGTGCGGAATTCGGCGCACCCAGCAATCCGCTGCTGGTTTCTGTGCGCTCCGGCAGCCGCGCGTCGATGCCGGGCATGATGGATACGGTGCTCAATCTCGGCCTCAATGACGACACGGCGGCCGGCCTCGCCGCAAGCACCGGAGATGCGCGCTTCGCCTATGACAGCTACCGCCGCTTTATTCAGATGTATGGCAATGTTGTGCTCGGTGTCGGCCATCATGAATTTGAGGATTTGCTCGACCGCGCCAAGGATGAGCGCAACATCGCGCTCGACACCGACATGACGGCGGAGGATTGGCAGAGCCTGATTGAGCAGTATAAGAATTTGGTGACTACGCGCCTGGGCGCGCCGTTCCCGCAGGATGTTGGCGAACAGCTATGGGGCGCCATGCGGGCGGTGTTTGATTCCTGGATGAACGAGCGCGCTCTGACCTATCGCCGGCTTTACGATATCCCTGAAAGCTGGGGCACGGCGGTGAATATTCAGGCCATGGTGTTCGGCAATATGGGCAATGATTGCGCCACCGGCGTCGCCTTCACGCGCAATCCTTCGAACGGCGACAAGCGGATTTACGGCGAATATCTGATCAACGCCCAGGGCGAGGATGTGGTCGCCGGTATCCGCACGCCGCAGCCGCTGGCGGCGGACGGCAATGAGGCGGCTGGCGGCAAGAGGGCGAACAAGCCAAGCGCGCCAGCGCTGGAAACGTCGATGCCGGAGATCTATGCCGAACTGGGCAACATCGCGGGCCGCCTGGAGGCGCATTACCGCGACATGCAGGACATCGAGTTTACCGTACAGAAGGGTAAATTATGGATGCTGCAAACCCGATCCGGCAAACGCACGGCGGCGGCGGCGCTGCAAATCGCGGTCGACATGGTGGCGGAAGGCGTGCTTGATCAGGCGGCCGCAGTTCAGCGCATCGAGCCGGCAGCCCTGGAGCAATTACTGCATCCGAGGCTTGATCCAGACGCGCCGCGCCATGTGTTGACACGCGGCCTGCCGGCATCGCCCGGCGCCGCAGCGGGCAAGGTGGTGTTTTCGTCCGAGCGTGCCGAAGACCTTGCCGCCAAGGGCGAGGCGGTAATTTTGGTGCGCCCCGAGACCAGCCCGGAAGATATCCACGGCATGCATGCGGCGCGCGCCATCCTCACCAGCCGCGGCGGCATGACCAGCCACGCCGCCGTGGTAGCGCGCGGCATGGGCCGGCCGTGCATCACCGGCGCGATCGAGATGCGCATCGATGTGGCAGGCGGCAGCTTCAGCGTTGGCGGCGTGACGGTGAAAGCAGGCGATCTGATCACCGTCGATGGCAGCCGCGGCGAAGTATTAGCCGGCGAAATTCCGACCATCGAGCCGGAAATGTCGGACGCGTTCGCCACTCTGATGGGCTGGGCCGACGAAATCCGCGGCCTCGGCGTGCGCGCCAACGCCGAAACCCCAGCGGACGCCGCGACGGCGCGGAAATTTGGCGCCGAAGGCATCGGCCTCTGCCGCACCGAACATATGTTTTTCGATTCGCTGCGCATTATCGCCATGCGCGAGATGATCCTGGCCGACGACAGCGCCGGGCGGCGCACGGCGCTGGCCAAACTGCTGCCGATGCAACGCCAGGATTTCGTCGAACTGTTCCACATCATGGCCGGGCTGCCGGTGACGATCCGCCTGCTCGACCCGCCCTTGCATGAATTTTTACCGCATGGCGAAGCAGAGATTCGCGATGTTGCCAAATCGGCCGAGGTCAGCTTCGAGGATGTCAGCGCCCGCGTGGCGCAGTTGCGCGAGAACAATCCGATGCTCGGCCACCGCGGCTGCCGCCTTGGCATCTCGCACCCCGAAATTTACGAAATGCAGGTGCGCGCCATCTTCGAGGCGGCGATCGAAGCCAGCCAGATAGACGGCAGCCAGGCGACGATATTGGAAATCATGATTCCCCTGGTGATGGGCGCGCCGGAGCTAAAAATATTGAAAACTTTGGTTGATGACGTGGCGGCGGAATTGACGCGCGAAGGCGGTACCGTGCCGGACTATATCGTCGGCACCATGATCGAATTGCCGCGCGCGGCGCTGCGTGCCGGCGACATTGCCGAGGTCGCCGATTTTTTCAGCTTCGGCACCAATGATTTGACCCAAACCACGCTCGGCATCAGCCGCGACGACGCCGCAAGCTTCATGGACAGCTATGTGCGTCAGGGCCTCTTTACCCAGGACCCGTTCGCCAGCCTCGATCAGGAAGGGGTGGGCGAGCTGATCGAGACCGCGTGTAACCGCGGCCGCGAATCGCGGCCCGCCATCAAACTTGGCGTCTGCGGCGAGCATGGCGGCGACCCCGCCTCGATTCATTTTTTCGAAAAATGCGGCCTGGATTACGTCTCTTGCTCGCCCTACCGGGTGCCGATTGCCCGCCTCGCCGCTGCCCAAGCGAGGTTAAAGCGGGGCTGAGCGCCGTTTTCAGCGACCTGCGGCATATCGGCGCTCACAACAAAGTTTAATTGAAAATAGCGACTTTTCGGCGATACTGATTCGGACTTCAAAACGCCGCGCGGGTGGAAAACTAGCAAATGAATCACGACGGCATCGATTACGACGCCTTCTTCGCCGAGAAAATCTCGGAATTGAAGGACCAAGGCAATTACCGCGAGTTCGCGGAACTGGCGCGCCATGCTGGAAACTATCCGCATGCGCGGCGCTATTCCGGGACCGGCGAGGAAATTGGCGACGTCGCGATTTGGTGCAGCAATGATTATCTCGGCATGGGCCAACACGCCGCCGTGCTGGAGGCGATGACCGCGGCGATCAAGGCGCATGGCGCCGGCGCCGGCGGCACCCGCAATATTTCCGGCACCTCGCATCCGGTGGTGACGCTGGAGCGCGAGCTCGCCGATCTGCACGGCAAGCAGGCGGCATTGGTATTCACCTCAGGCTATATTTCGAATGAGGCGACGCTCAGCACGCTGGCTCAGGTGTTGCCGAATTGCCATGTATTTTCCGACGCGCTCAATCACGCTTCGATGATTCAAGGCATCCGCCACAGTGGCGCCAGCAAGACCATCTTCAAACATAACGACCCGGCCGATCTTGAGCGCCTGTTGCGCGAAGCCGACCCGGCGGTGCCTAAGCTGGTGGCATTCGAATCGGTCTATTCGATGGACGGCGATATTGCGCCGATCAAAGAGATTTGCGATGTCGCCGAGCTTTATGGCGCGATGACTTATCTCGATGAAGTCCATGCGGTTGGCCTCTACGGCCCGCGCGGCGGCGGCATTGCCGAGCAGGAAGGCTTGATGGAGCGCCTCACCGTGATCGAAGGCACACTGGCCAAAGCGTTTGGTGTGATGGGCGGCTATATTGCCGGCTCGGCGCCGCTGATTGATGTGGTGCGCAGCTTCGCGCCCGGATTCATTTTCACCACCGCGCTGCCGCCAGCGATCGCTGCCGGCGCGCTCGCCAGCGTCCGCCATTTGAAAGCAAGCAATGCCGAGCGCACGCGCCATCAAGACCGCGCGGCGCGCTGCAAGGCCGAGCTAAAAAAAGCCGGCCTGCCGGTGATGCCGAGCGAGAGCCATATCGTGCCCGTGCTGGTCGGCGATCCGGTGCGCTGCAAAGCGGCCTCCGACATGCTGATGGCCGATTACGGTATCTATATCCAGCCGATCAATTACCCCACCGTGCCGAAAGGCAGCGAGCGCCTCCGCATCACGCCGAGCCCCTTGCATGACGACGCCATGATGGACCGGCTGATCGCCGCGCTCTGCGATGTTTGGCGCAAGTTAGGGCTTAATTTCGTCAGCTAGGCGACCCAGTCAAATCACACCCGCGCCGGCCCTGCCCGGCCCGCGCCGCGCCGCGCTCTAAATTTGTTATGTCGGGCGCGACGACCGCAGCATCAATAGACCATGTACCAAGCCGACAGCGCCGCCGCCAAAAATCATGGCCTTGGAGAGTGGCGAATGGAATGTGTATTCAGCATCACCCGACATGAGCCAATGCACCAGCGCATGAGCACAAAGAAAGGCATCCAACGCGAGCTGGGAACGCCATCGCACGATTTTTGACGGGTGTGTGAATAGCCATATCAAGACCACCACCAGCGGGACATGCAGCGCGACGAAGACGGTGTACGCGGGTTCATCCGCCATTAAATTAATAAGCGGGAGCAGCCGCCATTCAGACTGCGCTACGGCATCAAGCTCGTGCGCAAGAAGAAGAGCGAAACCGGTCCAAAATATGAGCAACCCTATCTGGCTGGCACCAGCTTCTTGACCGCCGTGACCTCCCAGCAACCTTCGCATAATCATCCAACTCCGCCTGCTCGTGGCTGTGGCGCGGCTTCGGCGGCTGACTTCATAACGCCTTCCAGCAACCGAGAGCAATTACCTCTATGGGAACGCGGTATATTTTGTGGACTTTCAGGCAACAAGAAAAACAGCGCGGTTTCGGCCTCGGTGCGGAGAATTAATTGCCGAGGTGACGCGAAAGAAAGTCGAGCGTCTCAGAGTTGATTGCTCGGTGCTGATCGGCGCGCAAGACGCCTTGTGGATCGGTGCATATTTGCGGCGCGACGCTGCGCAGCATATTCGAACATTCCGACAAAAACGTGAAATGGCCGATGCCCGGCATTTCGCGCTCTTGTGCCCGTGCGATGCCGTCGAGATAGAAGCGACTATTATCAGGCTCGTTGAGGATGGCGTCGGCGCCGGCCCAAAAGATTAGCACCGGGATATCCACCTCGGCGAGGCCGGACGCATCGAACAGTGGGCCGATTGCCGGCGCGGCGACGACCAGAGCACGAAGGCGCGGGTCTTTCAGGCTGACGCTGCCCGACATGAAATCGATATATAGCGGGTCTTCCTCGCCGGGCTCGCCGGCATTCTTTGGGCAGGTGAGGCTGGCGGTCGGCTGGCGGACGCAATAGTCGAATAGATTTTGCAGTTTGGGGCGTCCGCCGGCAGCGGCGATGGCGGTAAAGCCACCTGCCGAATGGCCGAGCGCGGCGATGCGCTTGTCATCAATTTGGTCGCCGATGGCGCTATCGGCGAGCAATGCACCCAGCACAAAACTCAGATCACGCGGGCGGTTATAGAGATTCTTCGCGCTGCCGAAATCGCCATTGTCGAAGGTGCGGTCGCCGGGATGCTCCAGCGCGGCAACGATATAGCCATGCCGGGCGAGAAATTCGGCGAGGTTGAATTGGTTGAAGCGGTTGCCGCCGGTGCCGTGCGACAGCAGCGCCAGCGGATGGCGACCCGGCGCGATGGCGCCGCCCGTTGCCGCCCGCCCGGCATGAATGCCGCCGTAGGTGAGCGCCGCCGCCGTATCGTCGGTCGGATACCAGAGAGCGACGGGAATAGTGCGCCCGCGTTCGTCATCGGAAAAATTCATATCGCGGAACCCAGCGTCGGACGCCGCAGCGGCGCCGGCGCCAAGAACAACGCACGGACCGAGCACCGCTATCACCAAGCAGCGCGCCGCCAAGGTTGGTAAAAATCGGATCATAGCTCGGATCATAGCGATGCCTATTTGTCCCTCGCCCTCAATCAGAAGCCGCAGCTTCGCGGATCATTTGATTGCTGAATATTTCCGATTCGTCTGTCGCCGCGAGCCCGACCTTGACCATCGCCTTGGCCAAATCGCTATCTGTAATGCCGATGGCTGGTTTTTTGGCGAACTTCTTGGTCATGATCGGCAGCACCAGCAGCCGGTATATCCAACCCGGCGGTTTTCGCTTGCCCGTTGGCTGAATATGGCCGGGTCGGAAGATATATTTGCGTGGAAAACTGGTGGCCTGAAGCAGACTCTCGGCCTGGCCTTTGACGCGCGCGAAGGGCATGCCCTTGCCATCGGTCCGCGCCCCTTGCGCGCCGAACAAGACAAAGGTTGCCGCCGGGCTTGCCGCCGACAAGGCGTCGGTCAGCGCCTGCTGATAATCGCAGGTGATTTCGAAATAAGCCTTTTTCGAAACCTGGCTTTGGTAGACGGCAAGGCAATGGAAGCAGACATCGATATTAGCGAATTCAGAAGCGAGCGGCGCCAAATCAAGAAAATCCGTGTGCAAAATTTCACGCAGCTTGCCATCACTGATGCCAGATTGCCGCCGGCCAATTGAGACAATTTCTCCCACCGCCGGGTGAGCCAGCAAATGTGCAAGCACCTGACGGCCGACCATGCCGCTCGCCCCGGTTAAAAGCACTTTCGCTGCCGTCGATTTATTTTGCATTTGCTCTAATCTGTAATTTTTTCTGGCGCCCCGTTTCTGAGCACCACCATCATGCGGACGCCAGCGTAGGCAGCCGTAGAAAGAAAGATATGCCAGAAAAAATGCGTGCCGAAGGGAATTGTGTCGCACACGCTGAGATCGAGGGTGCGGAACGTCGCCGCGACCAGCGCACAGCCCACCATGGCAAGCGCAAGCTTAAAGGCGTGCCGCTTGCGCAGCCATGTGGCCACCAACAGCCCTACCGCAAACGCCAACATGACACTAATCACGACGATTCGAGCATCGTCCTGTGACCCCGGACGGAAGAAGGCGATGAGCGTGACGATCAGGCCGATGGGGATGACGCCGAAAAATCGGCCGCCGAGGTAATAGACCCAGAAGACCACCAGAACGACAAAATAGATGACACCCGGCAGCGCATCGAGTGTAAGCGTGAGATCGGTGCGGAGCGAATGCCAGGCAACGCTTCCCAGACCGGTAAGGACGAGCAAGATCGCTAGCGCATAGGCGATGCGGCCTTGGTCGCTGCGGCGCAGCAGGAACAGCAGGGCCAAAACCCCCAGCACGACGGGGGCAAAGCTGGTGGCGGCATTGATCGGCTCGGCGGGAAAGGCGCCCGGCGGATAGAGCCATGTTTCGCAATAGACCGGCACCGTCCCGTGCACCTCCAGAAGTTCTCTCAGCGCGCTTCGCCTAAGGGACGATGTGACGCCGCATTTTTGCTAATGCGTTGAGCGCGCCGACCGCGAATCGGCAGGCGCAGCACATTCTCGGTTACCGGACGCGCCAGATGCAAAGCGGAAATTGCGCGGCGGGACAGCGGCGGGACAAATGGCGCCGCTTGCACGGCCTCGACAATCGCCGCAAGCTCAGCGATTGGCAGGAGTAGAAAACAGAATCAGATGCACATCGTCGACGCGCAAATTCATCTTTGGGGAACTGGCCTGCCGAGCAACCTAGCCCATCGCCAGGTCACGAAATTCAGCGCCGAGGAAGCGATCGGTTTGATGGATGAAGGCGGTATTGACGCCGCGGTGATTCATCCGCCGTCTTGGGACCCAGGGGCGCACGACTTGGCAATGGATGCGGTGCGCCGCTATCCCGCCCGCTTTGCGGTGATGGGCTCGCTGGCACTCGATACGCCAGGGTCGCGCAACCAGATCGCCGGATGGCGAGATCAGCCCGGCATGCTGGGTCTCCGATATATGTTTCTGAAAGATCCAGCGCGCCGCTGGCTGCATGAGGGCGCGCTCGATTGGCTGTGGCCGGCAGCGGAAAGTGCCGGCGTGCCGATTGCCGTCATGGCGACGGATTCACTGGCGCTGTTCGGGCAGATCGCCGCGCGCCATCCCGGACTTCGCCTCACCATCGATCACCTCGGCGGCCGCGGCGGCAACACCACGTTGAAAGACGGCGCCGCCATGACCCACCTGCCCGACCTTGTGGCGCTGGCCAAATTCCCCAACGTTGCGGTCAAGGCGACCGGCGTGCCGGGCTATTCCAGCGAAGCCTATCCGTTTCCGGCGCTGCATGCCTATGTACGCCAAGTTTACGATGCGTTCGGCCCGGAGCGCATGTTTTGGGGCACGGACATCACCAAAATGCCATGTTCGTGGCGCCACTGCGTGACGATGTTTACCGAGGAATTGCCCTGGCTCAATGTTGCGGACAAGAGATTGATAATGGGCGACGCGCTGTGCGCCTGGTGGCAATGGGACCGCATGCTACATCTCACATGAACGAGCATTGCGTATGAGCTGGGCAGGCAAGGTGCCACAATAACGGCAGCACTTGGATTGGCGCCGTCGGATGCCTATATTGTGGTCAGCATGCGATTCAAAACGAATCATCCGACCACGCCCGCTCCGACGTGGCAAAAACAGATGGTCGAGATGGATGTTTAAAGCGGACGAAAATTATTTGGTCGGACCGATTTGAACTCTCGCTTGCGCTTCCCCGTACTTTTTTCAAGCGCAATTTTAGCGCTGACGCTGGCGTTCACTACGTTCACCCATGGCGGCGCACGCGCCCAGACGGAAGCTTCCGCCGCCGACCGTGAAGCGGCACGTGACGCATTTATGCTTGTGTACGAGGTGTTCGCGCATCCGCGTTGCGTGAACTGCCACCCTGTTGGAAATAAGCCTCTGCAAACGGACCGGAGCGTGCCGCACGCGATGAATGTCCAGCGCGGGCCCGACAACAAGGGCCGGACGGGAATGCGCTGCGAAACCTGTCACCAGCAGCGCCCGCTTGCCGGCGCACAGCTGCCACCAGGCGTGCCCCATGTTGAGCCGTTCCCTGTATGGCAGCTCGCGCCGATTGAAATGGCGATTCAGGGACGTCGTCCCGGAGAGCTGTGCCGCCAGTTGAAGGACAAGAGGAAAACCGGCGGCCTCGGCCTAAAAGACATCATCTTTCATCTCGACAAAGATCCGCTTGTGTTGTGGGCCTTCGATCCCGGGGCCGGGCGCACAGCGGTTCGCATTCCGCACGAAGATTTCATGGCAGCCGCGCGAACCTGGGCGCAAGCGGGCGCACCATGCCCCGAATGATCGCGCCCCAAGTGACTCCAGTGGCGAGATAGGAAAGGCCAAGGCTATGACCACGCTGCTTATCAACGGGCAACGCCAGGATGTTTCAGCCGATCCGGAGACGCCGTTGCTCTGGGTCTTGCGCGACCACCTCGGCCTGACAGGCACAAAGTTTGGCTGCGGTATTGCGCGCTGCGGTGCCTGTACGGTGCTGTTGGGAGACGAGCCGGTACGAAGCTGTGTCCTCGCCCTGTCGGATATTCGCGATCGCCCGATCACCACCATCGAGGGCCTTTCCACCGACAACGGACATCCGTTGCAACAAGCTTGGATCGAAGAAGACGTGCCGCAATGCGGCTATTGCCAGTCCGGGCAGATCATGAGCGCCGCCGGGCTGCTGGCGCATACCGACAAGCCTGACGATGACGACATCGACGCCGCCATGGCCGGTAATATTTGTCGCTGTGGCACCTATGGACGCATCCGCAAGGCGATCCACCGCGCTGCCCGAGCGATGCGGGAGAGTTGAGATGGCGCCACCGAACGTCTTCGCCGAGCCGAGCCGGCGGACATTCCTCAAGATCACGGCGCTCGCTGCCGGAGGCTTCGCCATCGGAATTCACCTGCCGGGGCGGCTCAACGTAGCTGCGCAAACGACGACGTTCGCGCCCAATGCATGGCTCCGTATCGACGGCGACGGCGTGACGATTCTGGTGAGCCAGTCGGAAATGGGCCAGGGCGTATTGACGTCGCTGCCTATGCTGGTCGCCGAGGAACTCGAAATCGCGCTCGATCAGGTCATTATCGAGCAGGCGCCCGCCGACAGCGCGTATGGCAACCCGTCCTTTTTTGGCCAGCAGGCGACCGGCGGCAGTACCAGCATCGCGGATGGCTGGGAGCCCCTGCGCCGCGCCGGCGCCACAGCGCGCGAGATGCTGATCACGGCGGCGGCACAGCATTGGGCCGTCAGCGCCGGTGCCTGCCGAGCCAAGAACGGCGCGGTAACGCATGAAGCGAGCGGGCGCAGCGCGCCCTATACGGAGCTTGCCGGCGCGGCGGCGGCGCTGCCAATGCCCGATGGCGCGCCGCTCAAGGCGGCAAAAGTTTTTCCGCCTCATCGGCACGCCGCAGAAACGCGTCGACACACCGGCTAAGGTCAACGGCAGTGCCGAATACTCTATGGATGTGCGCCGCCCCGGCATGTTGACGGCGATGATCCGGCGCAGCCCGGTACAAGGCGGGACGGCGCGCAGCTTCGATGCCGAAGCCGCGCTTGCCATCCCGGGCGTGCGCCATGTGCTGCAAATCGAAAGCGGCATCGCTGTCGCCGCCGACGACACCTGGGCCGCCAAGCGCGGCGTCGACGCGCTCGAGGTGACATGGGACGAGGGTCCGAACGCCACGATCGACAGCGAAGAAATCAGCCGACGCCTTGCCGCCGCTGCCGACCAGGGGCCGGCGCTCACGGCAGAATCCGAAGGCGATGTCGACGCCGCCCTGATAGCGGCGGCCGAGATCGTCGAAGCGGAATACGAAGTGCCGTATCTGGCCAATGCGCCGATGGAGCCGATGAGTTGCACGGCCGACGTGCGTGCCGATTCTTGCGAAGTCTGGGCGCCAACCCAAGCACAAACTTTGACGCAACGCGTCGCAGCCATGGTTGCCGGGCTCGATCCGGCGCAGGTGAAGGTGCACACGACGATGATCGGCGGCAGCTTCGGCCGACGGGGGGAGATCGATTTCGTTGTCGAAGCGGTGCATCTCGCGCGCGCCCTCGGCGCGCCGGTCAAGGTGGTGTGGTCGCGCGAGGACGACACCTGCCACGGCACCTTCCGGGCGTGCATGTATCACCGTCTCCGGGCGGGCTTGGACAGCGCCGGCGACACCGCCGCCTGGAGCCACCGCCTGGCGGGGCCTTCCATCCTCCGGCGTTATTTTCCCGGCGCCGTGCCGGACGGCCAAGTGGATATCACCTCCATAGACGGCGCCGTGCGACGGGCCTACGCCATTCCAAACCGGCGCATCGATTACGTCGAGGTGGAGACGCCGCTCGCCGCCGGCTTCTGGCGCTCGGTGGGCAACTCGCACACCGCCTTCGCCATGGAAGCCTTCGCCGACGAACTGGCAGCGGCGGCCGGGCGCGACCCGCTCGAATTCCGCGCCCGCATGCTCGCCCAAGCGCCACGTCATCTGGCGGTGCTCGAGCTCGCCGCCGAACGCGCCGGCTGGGGTCGGGCTCTGCCAGCGGGACGTCACCGCGGCATCGCGTTCCACGAATCTATGGGGGCGATCGTCGCCGAGGTCGCGGAAATCTCCGTACCGCCGGGCGAAGAGCTGCGCGTGCACAGGGTCACCTGCGCCATCGATTGCGGCGTGGTGGTCAATCCCGACACCGTCACCGCGCAGGTCGAGGGCAGCATCGTCTACGGCTTGACGGCGGCGCTTTACGGCCGCATCACACTGAAGGACGGGCGGGTACAACAAAGCAATTTCCACGATTACCGCATGCTGCGTATGCACCAAATGCCTCAAATTGATGTCCATATAGTAGCCAGCGATGCGCCGCCGGGCGGCGTCGGTGAGCCGGCGACCCCGCCCATCGCACCGGCACTGGTCAACGCATATTTTGCGGCGACCGGCAAACGCATCCGCCGCCTGCCGCTCTATCCGGAAGACCGCTGGCGCATGTCATGAGCCGAAACGCCGAGAACAAGCCGGTCGCCATGGTGATCGGCGCGACGTCTAAATGGCAATCGGATGGGCGTAATACGCTGCTTGCGCATGGCCGAGCACTTGACGATAGCGGCCTGCCGGTCGGCGCGCGCTGGGGCGTCGGCGGCGCGGTGGCGCAGAAGTTTGCCGCGGAGGGCTTTTTTACCGTGCTCAGCACTCGTGCCGAGGCCAATGCGGTACCGCTGGCGGCGGCGATCCGTGAACAGAGCGGCGATTGCATGATCGTTGAGCTCGATCTGGCATCGGAAGATTCAATCGCGGCAGCCTTCGCCATCACTCGGCGCGAGGCCGGCGAGCCGGAGGTGGTGGTCTATAACGCCGGCTATCTTGAGGGCCGCGACCTACCGCCGGAAAAGGAGCTGCTCGAACATATACCGGTCGAGATGTTTGATACCGCCCATCACGTCGCCAATCGCGGGCTCTTTCTTGTCGCCAAGCAAGCGCTGCCGGCGATGCGTCATAAAGGCGCGGGCTCATTTCTGATTTCAAACAACGCCAAATCGCTGCGCGGCAGCAAACGCATGACCGGAGAATCGCTCTATTACCCGCGCGTCATGATGCGCGCGCTGGCCCAGGTGCTGACGGAGGAATATTCCGAGCATGGCGTGCATGTCGCCAATGTGGTGATCGACGGCCTCATCGATTCGCCCGGCACAAGGACCCTGCCGCGCGCCCTGGAAAATCCAGACGCGGTGCTCAACCCGGTCAAGATCGCCGAAGCATATTACTATCTGCACAGCCAGGACCGCTCCTGCTGGACGCACGAGCTCCAACTCACGCCATTCGCGGCCAAGCCGAGTTACTGACGGGTGGGCGGATTACGATACGGGAACGGACTACGATACCCGGTGCAGCCATTCAGAGGAGGACGGGCAATGCGCGTCATATTTCCATTTTTAGCGGCGCTGGCGATGACCGTGGCCGGTTTCACTCCACCGGCAACGGCGGCGGAGGGTGTGAAGGTGACGCCGCTCGGGTTGGTAAAGGGAGAATTTTGCAAGTTTGACCGGGCGATGATCTTTGAGGACCCGGACGGTACGCGCATTCTCTACGACCCGGGCCGTACGGTGGCTGGCCCGAAGGATCCGCGCCTCGGCCGGATCGATGTGATCCTGGCGAGCCATATGCACGGCGATCATGTCGGCGACAAGCATCAGCCGGCGCCCAATGCCGGGAGCTGCGGCGAACCGGATCTATCGGTTAGCGCGCTGCCCAATACCAATCTGATCAACATCGCGCTGTTCAAGGACGCCAAGATCGTCACCGGCAGCGAGATGCCCCAATTTTTCGCCAATAAACTGCAGGCGCTTGGCGGCGATCCGGGGAATTCGTTGCTGGCGCGCTTCGGCGGGGCGCGCCAGATTGGCGGGGTCACCATCACCACGGTGCCGGCGGCCCATTCGAACGCCGTCAATCCGGCAATGATCGGCGGTGAACTTGGCGCGCTTCTGTCTGCCGCCGGGCTTGGCGCCTATGTCGGCCCGCCGACCGGCTATGTGCTGACGTTCTCGAACGGGCTGAGCGCGTATCTATCTGGCGATACCGGCATTACGGCGGAACAGGAGAGCGTGGTGCGCCGGCATTATCGTGCACAGCTTGTGGTGATGAATATCGGCGATGTGTTCACCACTGGACCGAAGGAAGCGGCGTTCGTCATCAACGAACTGGTGCGGCCAAACTCGGTGATCGCCAGCCACGCCAACGAGGTCGCCACCAAAGACGGCATCGTCATCACGGGCAGCAAAACGGATATGTTCATCCGCGCTTCGAGAGTGCCGGTGCATGTACCGTTGAGCGAACAGGTGATGACGTTCAACGCCCACGGCGATTGCGTAGACGGCTGCGCCAAGCGATAAGGCGCGGATCGCCGGGGCCCGGCTGAAGCCGCGCGCCTTTTCATGGAAGAGGCTGCAAGTGGCGGCCACACTCAAGTGGCGGCCACACTCAGGGCAATTATGGTGTGGCTCCGCAGTTGCTGTTATCGTCGCGTGACGGTGGGTAAGCTGCCCGGAAACTCAGGCCGCGCCACGGCGATTTTGAGAGAACATAGCGAATGAACCGCTCGCGCCTTTTATTTCTCTACGTCGGTCATTTTTACGACCATCTGTTCGTGTTCCTCTATCCGACCGTCGTCCTGACGTTGCAGCATCAATTCGATCAGCCCTACGACGAATTGCTGCTGCTGGCGACACCGGGACTCGTGGCCTTTGCCGCTGGCGCCATACCGGCCGGCTGGCTCGCCGACCGCTGGAGCCGCTCGGGCATGATGGCGATATTCTTTTTCGGCATCGGTGCGTCAGCGATCCTCACCGGCATGGCGCGCAGCCAACTCGAAATCGCCATCGGCTTATTCTTCATCGGCCTGTTTGCCTCGATCTATCATCCGGTCGGTATTGCGATGATCGTCCAGGGACGAGAGAAAGTTGGGCGGCTGTTGGGCATCAACGGCGTGTGGGGCAATATGGGTCTCGCTGCGGCAGCGTTGGTCGCCGGCGCGCTCGGCGATTGGATATCGTGGGGCGCGGCGTTCTATATCCCCGGCGCGGTGGCCGTGCTGACCGGCGTGGTGTACGTCGTGGCGTCACGCTCCTGGCCAGTGGAGGACAAGGTCGCCGCGCCGAAGAAGGAAAATATGATGGCGGCAATAGCTGCCTCACCGGAGGCGCGCCAAGCCATGTGGCGGGTCATTGGCATTCTCGGTATGGCGGCGTTTTTGGTTGGGGTGGTGTTCCAGACCAGCACCATCGCGCTGCCCAAACTGTTCGAAGAGGGGCTCGGCGACATCGCGTCATCGGGGCTCGGCGTCGGCGGCATGGTGTCGGTAGCGATCGCCATCGCGGCCTTTACCCAGATCGCCACCGGCCTGCTTGTCGACAGGTTTCCGATCAAATCGGTGTGGATCGGCGCGCTGTTTTTGCAGGTTCCGCTGTTGATAGTGGTCGGCATGGTTTCACAGGTCGGCCTGCTGATCGCGGCCTTCGCCTTGCTGGTGGTCATATTTGGTGAAATTCCGATCCAGGATGCGCTGTTGACCCGCCACACGCCCGACCACCTGCGCTCGCGCATCTTCGGCTTGAAGTTTTCCCTCGCGCTTGGCGCTAGTGCGTTGTCGGTGCCGATAATTGCGGCGTTGCACACCACGGGCGGCGGGTTCACCTGGCTGTTCGCGATGCTCGCCGCCTGCGCCCTAGCAGTCGGCTTCGCCGCAATGTGGCTGCCGATGCGCCCGCGTCACCTCGAAGCCGGCACCACTGTCAGCACCCCTGTCAGCACCACGGCCGGCGCCGACTGAAAGCGCGTTACCTCAAAATTCCTGGCGCTCTTCGTCGAGGCCTTCGGGGTCAGCGTGGATGATTACTTCTGCGTTGGGATAGGCGGCGAGAATGGCCATTTCGACCGCGTCGGAGACGATGTGCGATTCATCCAAGGTCAACCCGCCATCCATCGAGATATGCAATTGGATGAAACTGTTGAGCCCGGCGGCGCGGGTTTTGAGGTCGTGACAATCGATCACCGAGGGATGACGTAAGGCGATTTTCTTGATGTTGTCACGATCGGCATCGGGCAATTCGCGATCCATCAGATGGTTGAGCGATTCGCGGGCGATCCGGAAGGCACTGTAAATAATGAAGCCGGCAATGATCAGCGCAACAATCGGATCGGCGGCGCCCCAATCGAGGAACATCACCAACAATAGCGATACGATAACTCCGGCATTGACCAGTATATCGGTGGCGTAATGCACCGAATCGGCGCGAATCGCGAGCGAATCGGTACGCCGGATGACCGAGCGCTGATAGACCACCAACGCACTGGTGACGACGATGGAAAACGCCATCACGCCGAGCCCGAGCACGCCCTGCTCGATGGCGCGCGGCTCCAACAGGCGGCCGATTGCTTCGAAAATAAGATAGATACCGGAGGCGCTGATGAACGCCGCCTGCCCTAGTCCGGCCAGGGGTTCCGCCTTGCCATGGCCAAATCTGTGTTCTGAATCAGCGGGTTGCAAGGCATGGCGCACGGCAAACAGATTGACCAGCGAGGCCAGCGCATCCATCGCCGAATCGGCCAGAGACGATAACAGGCTGACTGAATCAGTGATCAACCAGGCGGCAAGCTTGAGGACGATGAGCACCAACGCAACGCCGACCGCAGCCATCGTCGCGCGCTGCATCAGCCGCTTGGCTTGGTCGCTCGATATCGGACGCGCTGTCATATGCCCAGTTTAGCCCGATACAGCCGAGCGGTGAAAATTACACCGCCCTCGGCCCTGCCTATTTGCCGCCCTCGGCCCTGCCCTAAGGAAACAACCGCTGTGTGGTCCAGCCGGCACCGGCGCGCTCGAACAACCGCCGCTCATGCAGGCGCGACGGCCGGTCCTGCCAGAATTCGATGCGCTCAGGCGTCAGTCTGAAACCCGACCAGAAATCCGGCCGCGGCACTTTGCCGATGCCGAATTTGAGAACATATTTGGCGACACGGCGCTCGAGCGCGAGCCTGCCTTCCAAGGGCGTTGATTGCTTCGACGCCCAGGCGCCGATCTGACTGTCTTTATGGCGCGAGGCGAAATAGGCATCGGCCTCTGCCGCCGAGACCGCCGACACCGGGCCCTCAATGCGCACTTGGCGGCCGAGCGGCATCCAATAAAAACACATCGCAGCAAACGGATTGGCGCTCAATTGGCGGCCCTTGCGGCTGCCGAGATTGGTGTAGAAGACGAAGCCCTTGTCGTCATAGCCCTTCAACAGCACCATCCGCGTACTGGGCCGCCCGGTTTCATCCGCCGTGGCCAGGTTGACCGCTGTTGGCTCATCCAGTCCGCTTTCGGCGGCGGCGGCATACCATTCCGCGAACAGGTCGAAGGGGTCTTTGTCCTCACGTATCGCCATGCCGATTATTTTCCGTTTTATCGTTTTTTATTAACGTCTTATTGCTGCGCCGCCAGGAAAAGCACTCACCATACTGTGATCACAAACACATAAAACCGCCACAATTTTTTGCTATATTGAGAAATTCGCCAATTTTGCCTATATGGTGACAAGGTGAAGCCGCTGCGTTTGGCAATGCGGTCCGCGGATAGCTCTAAACTGAGGAGACAGGATCATGAGACTCGTGCGAAACGCAGCCCTCGGCATTGCTTTAATTGGCATGGTCGGGCTCGGCGCCTGCAATCAAAACGCAGGCGATAAAGAAACGCTCGGCTCGCTTGGCGGCGCTGCTTTGGGCGGTTTGGCCGGCGCGCAGATCGGCGGCGGTACGGGCCAGCTCGCGGCCACTGCGGTCGGTGCCCTGCTCGGCTTCTTTATCGGCCAGGAAGTCGGCTCATCGCTCGACAAAGCAGATCAGCTTTATGCCGAGCGCACTGCCGACGTTGCACTCGAATCCACGCCAACTGGCCAAAGCAGCACCTGGAGCAATCCCGATAGCGGCAATAGCGGCACCATCACGCCGGTCCGCACGTCGTATTCGGATTCGGGCCAGCCGTGCCGCGAATATCAGCAAACCGTCACCATCGGCGGTGAGACCCAACAGGCCTACGGTACTGCCTGCCGCCAAGAGGACGGCAGCTGGCGCATCGTTAACTGACTGGCCGCTCAGCAAACCTTACGGAATCCCGCCACCCTGCGAATAGGCGATAGCTGGACGCAGGTGTTTCATGCGCCGAGTGCTTTGGTGTAGGATGCGTGCGCTCGGATTCGGGCCTCTCAAATACGCCAAACTCGGGGATTTCATGAACGATTCAAGCTTGCTCATGGCGGGAAAACGGGGGCTCATCATGGGCGTCGCCAACGAGCGCTCGCTCGCTTGGGGCATCGCCCGCGCTGCCGCCAGCCACGGTGCGGAACTCGCCTTCAGCTATCAGGGCGAGGCGCTGCAAAAACGCGTGATACCACTCGCCGAATCAGTCGGTTCCGACGTCATTCTGCCGTGCGATGTAACCGATAATGCGAGCATCGAAGCGCTGTTCGCGGCGATCAAATCTAAATGGGGAAAATTAGATTTTCTCGTCCACGCCATCGCCTTCTCCGACAAAGAGGAACTGAAGGGCCGCTATCTCGACACGACGGCGGAGAACTTCACCTCAACCCTGGCCATATCCTGCTATTCCTTCACCGCGCTCTGCCGCCATGCGGCGGTGTTGATGCCGGACGGCGGCAGCCTGCTGACGCTGACCTATGCGGGCGCCGAGCGGGTGATGCCGCATTATAATGTCATGGGGGTCGCCAAAGCGGCGCTCGAAGCGAGCGTGCGCTATCTCGCCGCCGATTTAGGCACCGACAAGATCCGCGTCAACGCGATTTCCGCCGGGCCGATCAAGACTCTGGCGGCGTCCGGCATTGGTGATTTTCGCTATATTCTGAAATGGAACGAGTATAACGCGCCGCTCCGGCGCAACGTCACCATCGACGAGGTGGGCGGCGCCGGCGTGTATTTTCTCAGCGATCTCAGCAGCGGCGTCACCGGCGAGATTCATCATGTCGATTGCGGCTACCATGTTGTTGGAATGAAACACCCGGACGCGCCGGATATTTCGGTGGTTTGACCCATGTCGTTCAACAGCTTCGGGCGATTGTTTCGCGTCACGACATGGGGCGAAAGCCATGGCCCGGCGATCGGCTGCGTGCTCGACGGCGTGCCGCCGCGTCTGGCGCTCGACACCAGCAATATTCAGCCCTTTCTCGATAAGCGCCGCCCCGGACAATCGCGCTTCGTCACCCAGCGCAAAGAGAGCGACAGCGTCGCCATCCTCTCCGGCACCTTTGAGGGCCTGACGACCGGGACGCCGATTGCGCTCGAAATTCAAAATCAAGACGCGCGCTCCGGCGATTATGACAAGAACCTCGACCGCTACCGCCCGGGCCACGCTGATTTCACCTATCAAGCCAAATACGGCATCCGCGACCATCGCGGCGGCGGGCGGGCAAGCGCGCGCGAAACCGCCATGCGCGTTGCCGCCGGCGCGGTCGCGCGCATCATATTGGGGCCCGACATCACCATTCGTGGCGCCTTGGTGCAGCTCGGCGAGAAAGAAGTAGATCGCGGGCGCTGGGATTGGGCGGCCACCACGGCGAATGATTTTTGGTGCCCGGATGCGGCGGCGGTGGTGGGATGGGAAACCTATCTCGATGGCGTGCGCAAGGCCGGCTCGTCGGTCGGCGCGATCATTGAAATCGAGGCATCGGGCGTACCGGCCGGTCTCGGTGCGCCGCATTACGGTAAGCTGGACGCCGATCTGGCCGCCGCGATGATGAGCATTCACGCCGTGAAGGGCGTCGAAATCGGCGCCGGATTCGCCGCGGCGCGGCTGAGCGGCGAGGACAATGCCGATGAAATGCGCAGCGGCACGGACGGCCAACCCGAATTTCTCTCGAACAATGCGGGCGGCATCCTGGGCGGTATTTCGACCGGCCAGGACATCCGCGTCCGCTTTGCCGTCAAGCCGACCAGCTCGATCTTGAAGCCTCGGCAAACGGTGACTCTGGCCGGCGAGAACGCCGAGATTTCGACCAAGGGCCGGCATGATCCCTGCGTCGGCATCCGCGCCGTGCCGGTCGGTGAAGCGATGATGGCCTGCGTGCTGGCCGATCATTTGCTGCTCCACCGCGCCCAGTGCGGCTAAATGGCGCGGCCGAGCAAATCCGGCAAACCCGGCAAGACCCGGGCCAACCCGGTGCATGCGCTCAAATTGCCCGATCAGCGTCGTCTCGACCCAGCGATCAAGGCGCTGTTTGCAAAATTCATCGAGAAACTCGGCTTCGTGCCCAACGTCTTCCGCTCTTACACCCTGCGGCCCGGGCGGCTGGAGCATTTCCGGCAATATAATAACGAGCTGATGCTGGGCGAGTCCGGGCTGACCAGGCTGGAGCGCGAGATGATCGCGGTGGTGGTGTCCTCGGTAAACCATTGCCATTACTGCCTGGTCGCGCATGGCGCGGCGGTGCGGGTGCTCTCGGGCGATGCGCATCTCGGCGATCAATTGGCGACCAATTACCGCTCGGCCGAGCTGCCGGCGCGTCAGCGCGCGATGCTTGATTTCGCCTGGAAGCTGAGCGCAACGCCGGCGTTGATCGAGGAAAGCGACCGCGCCGCGCTGCGCCGCGCTGGATTCAGCGACGAGGATATATTCGATATTGCCGAAGTGGCCGCCTTCTACGCCGCCTCGAATCGTCTGGCCAGTGCCGTCGATGCCCGCCCAAATGCGGAATATCACGACATGGGAAGATAGCGAGTCGCACGACAAGCCCCTCTTCCCCGGGGGAAGAGGGGTTGGGGAAAAGCGGCAAGCCAAGCGCGAAGGGCATTTTTTTGGTCCCTCAGACGCCGGGCGGTCGCGTCCGCTCTCTTGGCTACCTCGTATTAACTCGGGCGCGCGGTCGCGCTTGCCAGAATGCATGAAGCATTCTGGGGGTGGTGCCTTTCGGCAGAATCTTTCTTGGGTCGTTCACGCCGCGAGCAACTGCTCGGCGCGGCGCCTAGCCGCCGCCGCGTCTGTTGCTTTTCCCTCGCCTTCAAGTGCCGTGGCCAAGAGTTTCCAGGCCTGGGCATTGTTTGGCTTCGAGGCGGTGCGCTCCTGGAGGAGCGAACTGGCGAGCGGATATTTGCCGCATTTAAGCGCTACTCGGATGAGCATCTGCGCGAATAGATCGCGCTGCGCATGGCTGCCGCCGATGGAGCAGATACGATAGCGCAGCGGCAGCATCAAGCTCAGCGCCAGATCGAAATCGCCGTGATATTGCGCGCGTACCGCCTGCGCCAAAGCTGTTCCGACCGCATTCAAAACCTCCGCCTGCCTGTTGCGCGTGTAGGACTTGGCGGCACCCATCGATGCGATCATTTCATCGAGCGCGGAGGTACGCCCTGCTGCAGCCAACGCGATGGCGAAATGCAGATCAGCGAAGACCAGGAGATGATCGCCGGTGCGCTTTTCCGCCTTGTCTGCCAGTTCCTCCCAGCGCCCGCCGGTGGCGACGCCGGCATTCTCCAGGCGCCACAACGTTGCGACGGCATTGCTGATATCGAGATAGTCGTCCGATTGATCGGCGCGGATATGCGCATCGTAAAGACGCAGCACCTCGTCATATTGCTCACGCTCATAATGATAAAGCGCGCGGTGCCACCACACATGGTAGGTGAAGTTATTGCAGCCGCTCCAGCCGTCTTCGGTGCTCTTCAGCCAGGCGATTCCGTCCTGGCACTGGCCTTGCATTTCATGCACATGGGCGACCGCATGTACCGCCCATATATCGCCCGGATTGGCTTCCACCGCTCGCTCTCCCATGGAGCGGGCGGCTACGTATTCACCGCATTCCTCGAGGCCGAAGGCGTACATGCCGTGTACGAACCCGGCGCCCGGCCCGCCTGCTTCCCAGGCCGGCAGGACGCGCGCTACGGAAGTGCGCATGCCAATGCTGTCACCCATATAAAAGTGGCAGAAATGGGCCAGGCGGAGCGCCAGGATGTCGCGCGGATAGTCGATCAGAATGCGCTCCCACCGGTCCGTGCATTCGACCATATCGCCGGCGCACCAGGATTCGAGCGCCGCCAAATGCTCGCATTCGCGCGCGCTCACGACCTTGGCCATTTCGCGCGCATTCTCGGCGCATTGCGTCGCTTTTTCTTCTAATGCGGG
Source organism: Pseudomonadota bacterium (assembly GCA_027624955.1). Lineage (NCBI taxonomy): Bacteria > Pseudomonadati > Pseudomonadota > Pseudomonadota bacterium. The sequence continues at coordinate 43,142 of JAQBTG010000011.1, read as the reverse complement.
TAGCGCGAAGAGTTTGAAGAAATAGCCCTTGATGCAATGGCCCATAAAAAAGCCTTCATCGGCGGCCAGGGCCTGCTTTAGATGGCTGCCCGTATCGCCACGAAATCCAAGGAAGGCGCACAGGGTTTCGTCATAGTGGCGGGCGGCCTCGCGGCTCGCCGCCGTCATGGCCAAGCCAAAGCAATCGCTTTGCATAACTGAACCCTTGCGGATGGTAGCTAACTCCCGGCACCATGCCACAATTGTAATACACGCAAAAGATGGGATTTCCTTGTGGATTTCAGCCTGAGCGCCGAACAAATAGATCTTCAAGCTCGCGCCCGCGACGTGGCGGCGGGTCAAATAACCGCGCGCGCCGCTGAGGTCGACCGCAGCGAAGCTTATCCGTGGGACAATGTCGATCTCCTCAAGCAATCCGGGTTTTTCGGCATGACGATTCCGAAGGCCTATGGCGGCCAAGGACTCGATTATTTCGACACGGTTCTGGTGGTCGAGGAAATGGCCAAGGCCTGCGCCGTCACCGGGCGCATTTCGGTTGAGGCCAATATGGGCGCCATCAGCATCATCATGACCTATGGCAGCGAGGCGCAGAAAAAACTCGCGGCCGAGCTGGTGTTGGACGGCGACAAGCCGGCGATCTGCATCACCGAGCCCGACGCCGGAAGTGCGGCGACAGAAATGACCAGCCGCGCCGATCAGCGCGGCAACGGCTATGTCCTCAACGGCAAAAAGCATTGGATTACCGGCGGCGGCGTGTCGCGTCTGCATCTGATATTTGCCCGCGTGTTCGACGCCAAAGGCGAGGAACAAGGCATCGGCGGCTTCATCGCGATCAGAGACAAAACCGCGGGGCTGGAACTGGGCCGGCGCGAGAGAACCATGGGTCTCCGGGGTATCCCCGAATGCGAAATCCTGATGAACGAGATGGTCGTCAACGCCGATATGCTGGTGCTGCCGCCACGCGGCCTGAAGAAAGGCTTTGCCGATTTAATGACCGCCTATAACGGCCAGCGCGTCGGCGCGGCGACCGTGGCACTTGGCATTGCCGAGGGCGCCTATCGCCTGGCCCTCGACTACGCCCAGGAGCGCGAGCAGTTCGGCCGGCCGATCGCTGAATTTCAGGGACTGCAATGGATGCTGGCGGATATGAGCATTGGCCTGGCGGCGGCGCGCAGCCTCATCCAGCGCGCGGCGGTCTGCCCGCTCGGCGAATTCCCCGACGTGCTGGAGGCCGCCCAGGCCAAGATTTTTGCGTCGGAAATGGCGATCCGGGTGACCAATGACGCGCTGCAAATCTTCGGTGCCGCGGGTTATTCGCGGGCACGGCCGCTTGAGCGCATGGTGCGCGATGCGCGCATGTTCACCATCGGCGGCGGCACGGCGCAAATTCTCCGCACCCAGGTTGCCTCGCGCATCCTCGGCAAACGCCTGCCGCAAACCCGCGACGGCTACGTCAAAGAATAGAGCGAATTGTGGTTAGCCGGCGAAGCGCCCGGCGAGCAGGAACTCCTTGTTGCCCTCGGCGCCGGTGATCGGGCTCGGGCAAATGCCGAGCAGCTGCCAGCCCGGTAGTTCCTCCAGCCAAGCGCTCATGGTGGCGCATATTTCACAATGGATTTCCGGATCGCGGACGATGCCGCCCTTGCCGACACGCTCCTTCCCGGCCTCAAACTGCGGCTTGATCAGCGCGACCAGGAAGGCGCCCGGCGCGGCCAACGCCAGCGCCGCCGGCAGCACGGTGCGAAGGCCAATGAAACTGGCGTCACACACAACGGCATCGACCGGCTCGGGGACATGCTCCGAGGTTAGGTAGCGGGCGTTGAGGCGCTCCAGCACGATGACGCGGTTGTCGCGCCGCAGTTTATCGGCAAGCTGGCCGTAGCCGACATCGACGGCATAAACCTGCGCCGCGCCGCGTGCCAACAGGACATCAGTGAAGCCGCCGGTGGAGGCGCCGATATCGAGGGCTGTCCGGCCGGTGACGTCGAGGGCGAAATGTTCGAGCGCATGGGCCAGCTTGATGCCGCCGCGCGACACCCAGGGGTGTGGCGCCTCGCGCAGGCTGAGCGGCGTATCGGGATCGAGCTTTTGGCCCGGCTTTTCCAGTTTACGCGTCCCGGAAAACACCTTGCCCGCCATCGCCAGCGCCGCCGCCTTGGTCTTGCTGTCGACCAAGCCGCGTTCGACGAGCAGGCTGTCGAGCCGGATTTTTTCTGGTTTTGCCGTTTGCCTAAGCCTTTATGCTGGCGCGTTTATGGTGTGCCGCTAATTCTTGCGCGCCACGATAAAGCGCGCGACGTCGCGCAACAGATCGGCTTTGTCATCGAATGGCTGCAAGGCCGTAACCGCCTCTTCGACCAATTGCGCGGCGCGACTACGCGCGCCTTCGAGCCCGAGAAGATCGACGAACGTCGCCTTGCCGGCGGCGGCGTCTTTCTGCACCGCCTTGCCGAGATCGGCTTCGCTGCCTTCGACGTCGAGCAAATCATCGGCGATTTGAAAGGCCAGGCCAATCGCCTCGGCGTAGCGCCCAAGTGCTGCCCGCTCCGCCTGACCCGCCTCGCCGCGTTTCGCCAAAATTGCGCCGGCGATGCAGGAAAAATGGAACAAGGCGCCGGTTTTTTTGCCTTGCAGGCGGGTCACGGCGGCAAGGTCGAGGGTGCTATCTTCGGCGGCTAAATCCATCATCTGGCCGCCCGCCATGCCGCCACCGCCGGCGGCGATGGCCAATTGATGGGTGATTTCAGCGCGCACGCCGGAGTCCGGATGGCCGTCGGGCGCGGCAACCACTTCGAAGGCGAGCGTGAGCAGTGAATCACCGGCCAGGATCGCCGTCGCATCGTCGAATTTCTTGTGGCAGGTCGGCAAGCCGCGGCGCAGATCGTCATTGTCCATCGCTGGAAGATCGTCATGCACCAGTGAATAGGTATGCACCATTTCGATGGCGGCGGCGCTTGGCATCGCCCATTCCAACGGCACGTCGAACAGCGCCGCCGAGCGCAGAACGAGAAACGGGCGCAGGCGCTTGCCGCCAGCAAGGGTGGAATAGCGCATGGCATCAAACAAACGGCCATCGCTATCGGCGGAACGTGGGATATAGCCGTCGAGCGCGGCGTTGACCTGTGCGGCCGATGCTCCCATCGCCTCTTTCAGGCGGCTCAAACCGGCCTCCTCATTGTTAGTCCAACGGCTCCGCGCTGAGGGTGCCGTCTTTTTCGATCTTCTCGACCCGAAGCTGAGCGTCGCGCAATTTGCCCTCGCAATGTTTCTTTAGGAGGACGCCACGCTCATAGGCTTCGATGGCGCCTTCGAGGCTGGTATCGCCGGATTCGAGACGTTGTACGATCTCTTCGAGCTCGCCGAGCGCTTTCTCGAAATCGATGCTCTCAAGGTCTTTTTCGACCTCTGCGGATTTGTCATTTTTGCTCATGATGGCGCCAGAATAGGGGCTGCTCCGAGTCAGGGCAAGCGACAGGACAAGTGGCCGCCCAAGCGCGCCTATGCTGCCATCAGGGCGCCGACATGGGCCGCCGCGCTGGACGCCAATGCGTGGAGATCATAGCCGCCTTCCAACGTCGAGACGACGCGCCCAGCGCATTTTTCCGCGGCGATTCGGCACAGTTCCGTTGTCACCCAAGCGTAGTCCGCTTCGAACAAACGCAAATTTGCCAGCGGGTCATCATTATGGGCGTCGAACCCGGCGGAGATCAGGATCAGTTCCGGAGCGAAATCGCGCAGTGCCGGTAACAGCTTGCTTTGCATGGCGTCGCGGAACTCCGCCGAGCCTGATTCCGGCCTGAGTGGCGCGTTGAAGATATTGCCAACACCGCGCTCGTCGGCAGCGCCGGTGCCGGGATAGAGCGGCGATTGATGGGTTGAGGCAAAAAACAGATCGCCGTCACGCTCGAACGCGGCTTGCGTGCCATTGCCGTGGTGAACATCGAAATCAACCACGGCGACCCGGCCAAGGCCGTATTCGCGCCGCGCCCGCTCGGCGCCGAGGACGACATTGTTAAACAGGCAAAAGCCCATCGAACGTCCGGGTTCAGCATGATGGCCGGGCGGGCGGACGGCGCAGAAAGCGTTGTCGGCGGCGCCGGCCATGACCGCGTCGACCGCCGCGCGGACTGCGCCGACGGCGCGCAACGCCGCCTCACCGGACGCCGGAGACATCAGCGTATCGCCGTCAATCGCGGCATAGCCCTCGCTCGGCACCTTGGCGAATATCTGATCGACCAGATCCGCATCATGCACTTCTTTCAGCGCGGTGATGTCGCTTAAGGGCGCGCTCTGGCGGTCGAGCGCGGCAAACTCGGGCGCCTGCAAGGCATCCAGGATCGCCTTGAGCCGGGCCGGCTGCTCGGGATGGCCTGGCCCGGCTTCATGTTCCTGGCAGATGAGATGGCTATAAAATGCTGTCTTGGCCACGGATACCTCTTTTAAATCGTCTTTAAAATCTTCTGCCACAGCATAACATGGCGGCGAGTTCCGCATCTATCGACAGCTACCGAGTAGCACGGCAAACTGGCGCGATGCGCGTGCTGCTCGTTGTTGCTTTGGCTCTGGTCACCGTTGCGTGTGGCGCGTCGGGGCGTCGCGCGCCGGCCGGCGCCGATGTATGGGGCAAGTTCGAAACCGGCGTGTATGGCGATATCGGCGATATTCCCGCGCTCCACGTTGCGCCGCCCGAGGGCGGCGCACCGAACGCCGATGTTGAGCGTATCCTCCGCAGCTCTCTCGAGCGCCGTGGCTACGTCGTTGCTGAGGATGCGCCGCTGACCTTGCGCTACATTATTTATAGCACGCTCACGGATTCGGGCGATGGCGGCTTCGGCGTCGCAGTCGGCGGGGCGGCGGGCAGCAGCAGCGGCGTGAACGAAATTGGCATCGGCCTGGATTTGGGGTTGTTGGGCGGCAACTCGTCCGTCCGGCAGATCTCGTTCTTGTTCGAGTTGGCGCTGGAAGGGGCCGATGGTGCGCTTCTGTGGCGCGGCCGGGCGGCAGGGCGGACACGAACTGCCGGTGACCAACGCATCGCCCGGCCAGTGGCGCCGCTGTTGATTGAACGTCTCGGCCGCGAAACTACATCACGGAGCTTCGCACGGTAACGAACACAGCGCTCGGCATGGTAACGAAAATGTTTACTTTCCATTAGCCGGGAAACATTTTAACGGTTGTGCGGCGCAAGGGTTCTACAGGATCTTCGCCAGGGTCTTAAAGAGACCACATTGCGCCGCCATTTAGTCTAGAATTGCAAACTAGAGCTGCGGCAAGCGACTCATTTGCTGTGCGGATAGCGCGCTACGGAGGAATATATGACGCCTCGACCAATCCGAATAACCGTAGCGCTGATGCTCGCCGTCACGGCGATTTTCGTGTTCGCCATCAATCCGGCGCGGGCGGTCATACCGAGCGAAGCGGTACCGACCCTGGCACCCTTGATCAAGGAAGTATCCCCGGCGGTGGTTAATATTGCCACCCAGGGCACGGTCGAGGTCGATCGCAACCCGTTTTTCGATGATCCCTTTTTCCGCCGCTTTTTCGGCGATCAGCCGCATCAGCAGCCGCGACAGCGCCAAACCCAGAGCGTCGGCTCCGGCGTTATCATTAATGCCGCCAAAGGCTATATCCTCACCAATAGCCATGTGGTTGCCAAAGCGGATGAAATTATCGTCACGCTCACCGACAGGCGTCAGCTCAAAGCCGAGCTGATCGGCCACGACGCGGGCACGGATGTCGCCGTTCTCAAGGTCGATCCGGAAGGCCTGACGGCGCTAAAAATGGCGGATTCAGAAATTCTTGAGGTTGGCGATTTCGTCATTGCCATCGGCAATCCGTTCGGCCTCGGCCAATCGGTCTCGTCCGGCATCGTGAGCGCCTTGGGGCGAACCGGCCTCGGCATCGAATCCTACGAGAATTTCATCCAGACAGACGCGTCAATCAATCCTGGCAATTCCGGCGGCGCGCTGGTCGATCTGCATGGCCGGTTGGTCGGTATCAATACCGCCATTATCGCGCCCGGCGGCGGCAATATCGGCATCGGTTTCGCCATTCCGATAAATATGGCGCGCCAGATCATGGACCAGCTCATCGAGTTCGGCGAAATAGAGCGCGGCCGTATCGGCGTGCAAATCCAAGACCTCACACCGGAATTGGCCAAAGAATTCAACGTCGACCATGACGGCGGCGCGTTGATCGCGCAGGTCTTGCCAGAGTCACCGGCTGCCAAGGCCGGACTCAGCTCCGGCGACGTAATCATATCGGTCAATCGCAAAGCGGTGCACAGCGGCTCTGATTTGCGCAATTTCATCGGCCTGCTGCGGGTTGGCGCGCGGGTGAAACTTCAGGTGGTGCGCGACGGCATAGAGCTCATGATCGATCTGAAGGTAGGCGCAATCGAGGAAGCGCGCGTCGAATCGGGCAGCGAAATCCCCAAACTCAAAGGCGCCGCCTTCGGCCCGATCCCGCAAAACTCGCCATTTTTCGGCCGTGTGAAGGGTGTCTATGTGGTGAGCGTCGTCGCGGATTCGCCGGCTTGGGAAGCGGGCCTCCGGGATGAGGACGTGATCACCTCGGTCAACCGCAAACCGGTCACGGACCCGAGTGAGCTGATGGCGGTGGCGGCACAGGGCGGTGGCTCCCTGCTGCTCAATATTATCCGCGGCGACGGCTCGCTTTTCATCCTGATCCGCTAGACTCAGCGCGCCTCGCAGCGCCGGGGCGGCGCGCCGCAATTCAGTTGCCCCGAACGTTCGGCGCCGATAACATCGCGCCTCAATTTGCGCGGAAAATCTGCGCAATTTCAGTATGGATAATTGCTGGCGCGCCAAGCGGCGGGCCGGCCCAGAACGCCGGGGAGAGAACGCGTGGCAGGTTACATGGTTGGTATCGATGTGGGCGGGACGTTCACTGATTTTGTGTCCTATGATCCGCAGACCAAAACCGTTGAAGTGTGGAAGAATCCCTCTACGCCGAAAGACCCGAATGACGGGATTCTCACCGGTTTAGGAAAATTCGAAAACCCTGGCGACATTAAAAATATCCGCCTCGGCACCACAGTCGCGACCAACGCGATTTTGGAGCGCAAAGGCGCGACGGTGGGCTATGTCACCACCAATGGCTTCAAGGATATTCCATTCATCCAGCGCGGCAACCGGCGCAGTCATTACGACATCACATGGATCAAGCCGAAACCGCTGGTCAAACGGCGCCATTGCTACGAAATTTCCGAGCGCGTGATGGCCAATGGCGAGGTCGAAATACCGCTCGACGAGGCCGGCGTGCGCGCTATGGCGAAACAGATCAAGCAAGAGGGCGAGATCGAGGCACTGGCCGTCAATTTCTTGTTTTCCTATGTGAGCCCCGAGCATGAGCGCCGCGTTAAGGAAATTCTCGCCGAGGATTTACCCGATATTCCGGTCTCCATATCCTATGAAGTGCTGCCCAAATGGAAAGAATATGAGCGCGCCTCAACCACCATCGCCGACGCCTATATAAAACCCATCGTCAGCAAACAGGTGCGCAATATCCGCCAGCGCTTCGTCGAAAACGGCATCACGGATCATATCGTGGTGATTAAATCGAACGGCGGCGAAATGTCCTTGGAAGCGGCGGAAAACTCGCCGATTCAAATGACCGTTTCCGGCCCGACCGGTGGCGTCATTGCCGGCAAGCATATCGCCAAGCTTGTCGGCATTGATCATCTGGTGACCATCGATATGGGCGGCACCTCGACCGACACGTCGACCATCGTCGGTGGCAAGGAAAATTTCACCACCGATTTCGAGATTGAGTTCGGCATTCCGATCCAAATCCCGATGATCGATATCCGCACCATCGGCGCCGGCGGCGGCTCAATCGCGTGGATCGATAAAGGCGGCATGCTCCGCGTTGGCCCCGAAAGCGCGGGCGCTGATCCGGGCCCAGCGTGTTACGGCAACGGCGGCACCAAAGCCACAGTGACCGACGCCAATGTGATCCTCGGGAGAATCAACCCCGATTATTTCCTCGGCGGCGCCATGAAGCTCGACAAAAAAGCGGCCGAAAGCGCCATGCAGGCAGTCGCCAAAGAACTTGGCCGCTCACCCGCCGAGACGGCGCTCGCCGTCATCCAGATCGCCAACAATAATATGGTCGGCGCGCTGCGCTCGGTGCTGATCGAACGCGGCCTCGATCCGCGCGATTTCTCGCTGCTTGGCTTCGGCGGTGCCGGGCCACTCCACATCTCCGATCTGATGAACGACGCCGGCATCCCAAGCGGTATCGTGCCCAACTATCCGGGCCAGTTCTCGGCTTTCGGATTTATCCTCACCGATGCCCGCGTCGACACCATGCGCACCGTGCAAATGACATCAAAGCGCTTCGATCAGACGCGCGCCACCGAAGTCATGCGCGCCTTGATTGAAACCGGGATCAACGATCTCACGGCGCAGGGCTACGGCAAAAATGTGGAAGTCTTCCGCTCGCTGGAAATGCGCTATCTCGGCCAAAATTACGAGTTGGAAATCCCGATTTCGTTCGATGGCTTTACCGACGAGACCACGCCGCAGTTGTGGCAGGCATTTCACGACATGCATCTGGCGCGTTTCGGCTTCAACATTCCGCGCGAAGTGATCGAAGTGATCACCGTCAAGGCGACCACCGTATCGCTGACCGAGAAGCCAGAATTAGCCACCATCGGCAAAAGCGGCGGCACGGCGGCGGAACCGAGTTCGCGGCGCGAAGTGACATTTGAAGATGGCCAGCACGATACGCCAATTTACGACCGGGCGAGCCTCCTCGAAGGCCACAGGATCAGCGGCCCGGCGATTGTCGAAGAAGCGGCGTCGGTAACGATCCTACGCCCGGACCATAATTTACGAGTGGACGCATACGGCAATTTGCTGATCGGAAAAATCGCCGAATAGCGGGACCAATACGGCGCGCCGCCAAAGCCAAACCGGCGCCACGCCAGGGAGAGTATGAGATGAGTAAAAAGCATGAAGTCGATATGGTGACGATGAGCATCATCGATTCCACCATGACCGCCATTTGCCGCGAGATGGGCATTACCCTGATGCGCACCTCCTATTCGACGATTTTCAACGAGGCGCTCGATTTCACCTGCGCCCTGGCCAGCCCAAACGGCGAAATGATCGCCCAGGCCGAGTTCTGCCCATCGATGATCGGCGGCGTGCCACTGCTGGTGCGGAGCTGCGTCATGGAAATCCCGCTCGACGAATGGGAACCGGGCGATGTTGTGGTCCATAACGATCCCTACCGCGGTGGCCTGCACAGCCCCGAACACACCATGTTCCAACCCGTGTTTGTTGACGGCGAGCTGATGGCCTTCGCGATGACCATCGGCCATCTGGTCGAAATTGGCGGCATGGTGCCGGGCGCATTTGCCGGCGAGGCCACGGAAATCTTCCAGGAGGGGCTCCGCGTACCACCGGTGTTCATCAAGAAACGCGGCGAGGACGTCGAAGAAGTATGGAAGCTGCTGCTCGCCAATGTGCGCACGCCGCGCTTCAACTATGGCGACCTGCGCGCTCTGATCGCCGGCACCGATGTTGGTGTGCGCCAGCTCGGCGCCATGATCGAGAAATATGGCAAGGAACATTTCCGCCGCAATACCGCCGATCTGCTCGACTATTCCGAGAGCCGCATGCGGGCCGAGATCGCCGCTATTCCGGACGGCAAATATACCTTCAGCGATGAAGTCGAAGATGACGGCATCGAGAAAAAATCCTACACCATCAATGTCGCCGTTCACATCTATGGCGATGAGGCGGTGGTCGACTATTCCGGCACCTCGCCGCAGGCCAAGGGGCCGATCAACGCCACCCTCGGTGTCTCCTATTCCGCCGCCTATAACGGCATGCTGCATATCACCGATGAATCGATTCCGACCAATTCCGGGTGTTTCCGCCCGATCCGCGTGGTCTCGCCGCCGGGTTCGCTCTTAAACGTCGATTACCCGGCGCCAGAAGTGGGCGGCAACACCGAGACCCATTGCAAGATCGCCGGCGCGGTGATCGGCGCCATGGCGCCGGCATTGCCCGACCGCACCATGGCCGCCGAGGGCGCGACGCACACCAATTTCGTGTTCGGCGGCACCGACAAGGACAGCGGCGAGGCATTCGTTTGCTACGCTATTGAGCTGTCCGGCTGGGGCGGGCGTAATTTCGCCGACGGCAACGACGCCACCGATTCGATCAACGGCAATTGCCGGGTGATTCCAGTAGAAGTGTTCGAGACGCGGTTTCCGATGCAGTGCGAATCCTACATCATGGTCGAGGATTCGGGCGGCGCCGGAAGATTCCGCGGCGGCCTCAGCACCCAGCGTACGCTGAAAAGCCTCGATACCCCGATCACCGGCAGCCAGATGTCTGACCGCCACCACAACCGTCCTTGGGGCCTGTTCGGCGGCCAATCCGGTGGCACCGCGGGCACCTGGCACATGGCCGCCAATACAGTCGAGTGGCGCACCATCGACGACGCCTTCGGCAAAGTGAGCCCGAGCAAATGGAGCAACGTCACCATCGCACCGGGCGACCGCATCCGCTTTCAAACACCGGGCGGCGGCGGCTGGGGCGAGCCCAGCGAACGGGTGAAAGAGAGCGTGCGCAATGATGTGGCGGAGGGTTATATCTCCCGCCGTCAGGCGCGCGATGTCTATGGCCTGGAAGGCGCCGGCGACGACTGAGCCAAAACGCGCCGTCGCGCAGACGGCCGGACAGACATTCAATTAAAGAAAGGCCCGGCATGAGCGAGGACCGCCAAATGGACATGGTCGCCATGAGTATTTTGGATTCGACCATGGTCTCGGTGTGCCGGGAAATGGGCATCACCCTGATGAAGACGTCCTATTCGACGATCTTCAATGAGGCGCTCGATTTCACTTGCGCCATCGCCGCGCCGAACGGCGATATGTATGCGGTGGCTGAGTTTTGCCCAGCGCAGATCGGCGGCATGCCGCTGGTGATCCAATCTTCCCTACAAGAAATCCCGCTCGACCAAATCGAAGAGGGCGATGTGATCGTCCATAATGATCCCTATCGGGGCGGGCTGCACACGCCGGAACATTCGCTATTCACGCCGGTGTTCATCGACGGGGAACTGATCGCCTTTACCGTCGCCATCGGCCATATCGCGGAAGTCGGCGGCATGGCGCCGGGCTCGTTCCCGGCGGAAGCCTCGGAAATTTTTCATGAAGGTATCCGCGTGCCGCCGGTGAAGATCAAGAAACGCGGCGTCGATGTCGAAGCGGTGTGGAAGATGTGGCTCGCCAATGTGCGCACGCCGCGCCACAATTACGGCGATATGCGGGCGCTGATCAGCGGTGTCGAGGTCGGCGCGGCGAGGCTCAAGGAGATCGTCAAAAAACAGGGCGCCGATGTGTTCCGCCAAACCTGCAACGATCTGATGGATTATTCCGAGGCACGGATGCGCGACGAATTGGCGCAAGTGCCGGACGGACGCTACGATTTCGAAGACTATATGGACAATGACGGGCTCTCCAACGTGCCGGCGGCGATCAATGTCGCGGCGTTCGTGCAGGGCGACGAAATCGTTGTCGATTTCAGCGCGTCGTCGAAGCAGATGGCGGGCCCGATCAACGCCACCCTCGGCGTCACCTGGTCGGCGACATACAACGCCATCCTGCATATGACCGATGAGACGATCCCGAAGAATTCCGGCTGCTTCCGCCCGATTCGCGTGGTTGCGCCGCCGGGCACGCTGTTGAACGTTAATTATCCAGCGCCGGAAGTGGGCGGCAACACGGAAACCCATCCGCGTATTGCCGGCACCGTTATGGGCGCGCTGGCGCCGGCCATACCGCACCGCGCAATGGCAGCGGAAGGCGGATCGCATACCAATTTCGTGTTCGGCGGCACAGACCATGAATTCGATGAATATTTCGCCTGTTACGACATCGAGCTTTCCGGCTGGGGCGGGCGGCCATATGCCGACGGCAATGACGCCACAGATTCGATCAACGGCAATTGCCGGGTGATTCCGGTCGAAGTGTTCGAGACGCGCTATCCATGGTTCACCGAAAGTTTCAGCCTGGTGCCGGATTCGGGCGGCGCCGGCACCTATCGCGGCGGCCTGGCGACAACGCGCACGATCAGTTGCAGCAATCCGGATATGATCATCAGCCAGCTCTCCGACCGCCACCACCATAGCGCTTGGGGATTGAACGGCGGCGGCCCGGGCGGCACCGGCACCACTGTCTATATGGCAGCGGGCGGCACAAAATGGCAGACCATGACCGAGGCGTTCAACAAGCCCTCGACCAGCAAATGGTCGAACATCACAGTACGTGACGGCGATCGCATCCGCCTTCGCACCGCCGGCGGCGGCGGCTTTGGCAATCCGGATCAACGCGACCGCGCGGCGATCGCGAACGATGTCGCCGAGGGCTATATATCGCCCGAGCGCGCCAAAAAGGATTATGGCTACCAGGCGGACTAGCCGCGCCTCATGCAAATTATCAACGCCGAAACGCTCGCCGGATTGCTCGACTACCCGGCGCTGATCGAGGCGCTGCGCGATATGTTTCGCAAGCCTTGCGAGATGCCGACCCGCCATCATCACACAGTTGACGTGCCGGGCGGCGCCCAAGGCACCCTCCTGATAATGCCGGCCTGGCAGGCCGGCGGCATGATGGGCGTAAAAACCGTCACGATTTTTGGCGACAATGCGGCGCGCGAACTGCCCTCCGTCCTCGGCCAATATTATCTGATGGATGCCGCGAGCGGCGAACCGCTGGCGTTGATTGAAGGGACTGTCCTAACGCGGTGGCGGACTGCCGCCGCCTCGGCGCTGGCCTCCGACTATCTTTCGCGCAGCGGTTCGGCACGCCTGTTGATGGTCGGCTCGGGCAGCTTGGCGCCGTACCTGATCAGCGCCCATGCCGCGATGCGGCCAATTCGCGAAGTCCGGGTGTGGTCGCGCCAGGCGAAAAATGCTGAAGCCTTGGCCGCGCGCCTGGACCTGCCGGGCGTCGATATCTCGCCGATCACGGATTTACGGGAGTCCGCCGGTTGGGCCGACATCATCAGTTGCGCCACGCTGTCACAGGCGGCGCTCATAAAAGGCGAATGGCTAAGCGCTGGCGTGCATCTCGACCTCGTCGGCGCGTTCCGCCCGGATATGCGCGAGAGCGACGATGCCGCTTTGGTGCGGGCGCGCATCTTCGTCGATACCCGCGCCGGCGCGCTCGCGGAGGCGGGCGACATTCTGCTGGCGATCCAGACCGGCGCGATATCGGAAGAGGCGATTGTTGCCGATCTTTACGCGCTCACTTCGGGCGCGGCTGCGGGGCGCACCAGCGGCGACGAGATCACGGTGTTCAAATCGGTCGGTGCGGCGCTCGAAGACCTTGCCGCTGCGAGCCTGGTCTATAAGCGCCTCAAGGCGTCGTGAACTGAACGCGCGAGCTGCGCTTTGGTGAACGGTTTGTTGATCAGGCCGGTCGATTTATTTTCCTCGGCATGGTGCTCGAAGGCGCCATCGGCGTAGCCGGTCATGTACAAGACGGCGATATCGGGGTCCTGCCGCCGGGCGATCTCGACCAGAGACGGGCCATTCAAATCGGGCAGCACGACATCGCTCAACAACAGGTCAAACGACGGCATCTCCGCCAATTGCTTCAATGCGGCCTGCCCTGAATCCACCGGATAGGCGCGATATCCGAGCGACAGCAACAGGTTGACCGTCTGGTCGCGCACGCCGCGGTCGTCCTCAACGACCAGGATGCGCTCTTCGTTGCCGCGCAAGACCTCAATATGGGAGAGACTTTCCGCGCCGCGTACCGTCCCGTCGTTCGCGCGCGGCAGATAGAGCGAGACCGCGGTACCCTTGCCCAGCGCGCTGTCGATCATCACGACGCCGCCGGATTGACGGGCGAAACCGTAAACCATGCTGAGCCCCAGGCCCGAACCCTTGCCGACATCCTTGGTGGTGAAGAAAGGCTCGAACACATGATTCAGCATTTCCGCAGCGATCCCACTGCCGGTATCGGCAATGCGTAGCTTTACATAGCAACCGGGCTCGATATTGAGGACGCCGCCCTCGTCCTCGCTGAATTCAACATTGGCGGTTTCGATCAACAGCTTACCGCGATCTGGCATCGCGTCGCGCGCGTTGATCGCCAGATTCAACAGCGCATTCTCTAACTGCGACTTGTCCGCCTCGCACAGCCACAAATCGGCCGGCTCGCGGGTCGAGATAGTGATCGTTTCGCCCAGTGTGCGGCGCAGCATTTCGATCATGCCCGAGATCAGCATGTTGAGATCCACCGCCACCGGCAAGAGCGTCTGCCGGCGCGAAAAGGCGAGCAGCCTGTGGGTCAGATCGGCGCCGCGCTCGGCGGCACGCACGCCGCGGTCGATCAAATCGATCTTGTCGGAATTTTGCTCCACCGTTTCCTTGAGCAAATCGAGATTGCCGATGATCACCGTCAGCAGATTGTTGAAATCATGAGCAATGCCACCGGTGAGCTGACCGACGGCTTCCATTTTCTGCGCCTGCTGCAGCCGTTCCAACATCTCCATGCGCTCGGTGATGTCCTGAACGGTGCCGACCGTGCCCATTTCGCCGTTTTCGGCACGGCGGGCGAGCGCCCGCTGAAGGACATGGCGCACGCTACCATCCGGGCGGACAATGCGGTGCTCGAAGGAATACGGCTTGCCCGACGCCACCCCTGTACGAATCGAAGCTTCGACCTGATCTTGGTCATCCGGATGGATACAAGCCAAGAAGTTATCGTAGCTTGACGCATAGGTCTCTGGATCGCGTCCGAGAATTTGGTAAATCTCGTCCGACCAACGGCGCTTTCTCGAGGCGCCGACAGATTCCCAGTCGCCGATACTGGAAATGCGTTGGGCTTCGCGCAGCCGGTGCTCGCTGTGACGCAGCGCCTCGTCCAATTCTGTTTGTTCGGTAATGTCCTGCACCGTACCGGCGCCACCGATCACGGTTCCGTCCTTCGCCCAACGCGGAACCGCGCGCTCCAGCACGTGGCGCACCTCGCCGCCCGGGCGGACGATCCGGTGCCGGAAGGAGAAGGCTACCCCCGCGGCCATACCCTGCGCGATTTCGCTCTTTACCATCTCGCGATCGTCCGGATGGGCGCATTCAAGGAAGCGGTTGTAAGAGGCGCCGAACGCGTCCTTGTCACGCCCAAATATCCGGTAAACCTCGTCCGACCACTCGCCGGCATCCTCGTCGTCGCTAATCTCCCAATTGCCGATAGTGGATATCTGCTGCGCCGCTTTGAGGTTCGCCTCATTTCGGCGCAGCGCCTCCTCGGTGTGTTTCCGCGCGGTGATGTCGATGCGGCAGCTGATGGTTTGCCCGCCTTCCGCCTTGTGGTCGAGGGCTTCCATCCAGGTGCCGTCGCTGCGACGCAGTTCATATGTCTCGCCGGCCCTGAAACTGGCCAAGCGTTCCGCAACAAAGCCTTCCACGCCGCCCTCACCGAGATACCACTGGCCGATCTCAGCGCCTTGGCGGATGACATCCTCGAAGGCCACTCCCACCCGATAGAAATCCGCTGCCTCGCCGGCCAACGTGCGGAACGACTCGTTGAATATCACCAGGCGTTCATCCGCGTCCCAAATGCCGAAGCCGTCGCGCATGCTCTGCAGCGCGTTGGTGAGATAGCTGCGCGCGGCTTCGGATTCGGCCTGGCTCTCTCGCAACGCCTGCTCCGCCAGCTTGCGCTCAGTAACATCGCTGACCACGCCCACCATGCGCGTCGCGAAATTCGTTTCGTCGCGTATGGCCTGTCCCGTCATCCGCAGCCAACGATACTCGCCGCTCGGCCTGCGAAAGCGGTATTCCAGGTCGTAGGCCGCGTGATGTTTTATATGGGCTTTGATCGCCTCCATGGCGAAGCCCAAATCTTCGGGATGAACCTCAGCAATCCAGTCGTCGGAGCTGACGATTAGCCCCTGCGGGCTGCCCCGCTCGTGGCCTTCCCAGCCAAGCATTTCGAGAATTTGCGGCGAATACCAGATGTCGCCGGTTGCGATATCCAACTCCCACAGGCTTTCGCGCGACGCCAGGGCCGCGAGGCGGTAGCGCTCCAACTCGGCCTTGAGGGCGAGATTCTCCTCCTGAGCGGCAATCAGCCTGCTATCCGCGCCGCCAGCGGCGCCCTCCGCCGCCTCGTCCTTTGAAGCGAACGGCCCTGGGGAATTGTGTCGCGTGACCTGCAAGGCTCTTTATCTATTTGTAATCGAATCGGAAATGAAAATCTCAACTGCGAATAGTGCCAGTCTTATCTTACTTTAATCTTACCTAGAATCGAGTCGAGATGTAGCCAAACTTCTCCACATCAACGCGCAACATTCATGTAATTGTTGTGGTAGCTATCGCAAATTCTGAGAAACTGGGCCGATATCATCTGTTGCGCCACCTTGGCGCGAGCGCGCGTCTTCGCCGATACCGGCGCCTGCGCGCTATCAAACGCCGGCGATATCCGGCTGGCGATCCAGGCCGGCGATCCAGGCCGGCGCCATCACCGAGGCCGCCATCGAAGCTGATCTCTACGCGTTGGCATCGGGCGCAGCGGCCGGGCGCACCACCCCCGACGATATCACCCTGTTCAAGCAGCGCTTGGCAAATTAGCCACCCCCCGCCCGGTTTACGAGCGCCATCGGGCAGAGCCTCAAGATTCGCCGTCCCAGTAATCAACGCCTGATTCGCGCTTGGCGAAATAGAACAGGTCGTAGGGCCGGCGGCCGGGCGGCGCCCCGGCAACCACGCCGATCTTGTCGGAATCGGGATACTCCGCCACTTCCGGATGCTCCATGGTGCTGATCGCGAGATAGCGCAGCTCACCGTCTGAATCATTGATGATCTGATGTGCCTTGCCGGTACCGGGCGGTGCCGCGACGATATCGCCACCGCGCAGCGGAAAGGTTTGTTCGCCGTAGCGCAGCATCCCCGAGCCGGACAGGATCACGAACATTTCCTCATTGGCGTAGTGCAGGTGAAACGGCCATGCGCGCTTGCCCGGTGGCACCACGACCAAGCGACTACCGAGTTTTTGCGCGCCGATTTCTCTGCCGATAGCGCCCATTTGCGCCTCGAAGTCACCGGATTCGCCGAACGGGCCGCACTGTTCCATTTCGATTTCATCGAGATTGATCACCGGCGAATCGCCACTCATGGCGCGCTCCTATGCTGAGGTTAAGAAGATTAACTGGCGCGGCGCTGGCGATAGCCGTTCAGCTCCGTCACCAAATCCGCCGTGTTGACGGTCCGGCAATAGCCCTTGATCGCCTGTAGTGAATTGTCATGTGCGGTTTGCGACGGCGTCGTGCAGGCATCACCCACAAGGGTGACCAGAAAGCCGCGGTCGCAGGCATCGCGCACCGCAGATTCGACGCATTGCTCGGTATAGACGCCGCAAATGGCGAGCCGTTCGACACCGAGATTGCGCAGCACATATTCAATATTGGTCGAATTGAAGACGCTGGACGCTGATTTCAACAACACGATCTCGTCGTCGCCGGGCGCGATGGCGGCGATCACGCGGCCGTCGGGCGAGCCACGCGGGACGAGAAAGCCGGTGATCTTGTAATCGAGGCCGCGATCGCGGCCATCGCGGGTAAGCGCTTCGATCACCGTGTATATGACCTCGACGCCGGCGGCGCGGCAGGCGGCGATCAGCGCTTGCAGATTGGGGATCGTCTGGCGCTCAAGGCGGCGGAAATAATCGCCATACTTGGCTTCGAACCCGGCTTCGTCCAAACCGTCGAACGCGCTGCCGCTGCGGGCGCAGCAATAATTCTGCACATCGACGATCAACAGCGCCGCGCGGCCCGGCTCCAGGGGCACGTCGCGCGTGAGACCGGTTTGACCATCAGCCATTTTCAGCTCTCCGGAAAATTTTCTTGGCGATGATCATAGTCGAGCCGGCGCTTGTTGTCTGGCAATATGACCGCCATGAACGATTCGCCGCCCTTCGATCCGGCACGGCTCAATGCCAACGATCCGCCGCCCTTCACCCGGTTTAACCCGGTGGGGGGATCGCGCTTTCTACTCACGTGCGACCATGCAAGCCGCGCTGTGCCCGGCCATATGAACGGGCTTGGCCTGACGGAGGGCGATCTCAGCCGCCATATCGCCTGGGACATTGGTGCGGCCGCAGTAACCCGCCATCTCGCCGAGCGGCTGGACGCAACGGCATTCCTCGCCGGATATTCGCGCCTCGTCATTGATTGCAACCGCCCGCTTACCTCGCCGACTTCGATACCGCCGGTGAGCGACGGCAGTGAAATTCCCGCTAACCAAGGCGTCTCGGCAGTGGAGGCGGCGGCGCGGGCGGACGCGCTATTTTGGCCCTATCACCGGCAAGTTGCCGGCGCGCTCGACCGGCTGATCGCCGGCGGGAAAATACCGCTCTTTGTCGCGGTGCATAGCTTCACACCGCAAATGAGCGGCGGCGAGGCGCGGCCGTGGCAGATCGGCCTCCTGTGGGAGCATGACGGGCGGCTGGTGGCGCCGCTGCAGGCGGCGTTCTCTGCCTTGGTGCCCGGCATCTGCATCGGCGACAACGAACCCTATGCGATTGTCGGCCCGTCCGACTATTCGATCCCTGAGTATGGCCAGAAACTTGGCTTGCCGCATATCGAAATCGAAATTCGCCAGGATTTGATCGACACAGCGGAGGGTGCTGCGCTGTGGGCCGGGCAGGTTGCCGAGGCACTCGAAACCGCGCTCGCCGATCATGGGCCGTTCGAAATATTGGCCCGTTAAGCATAACGCTTAAGCAATCGGAAACCTCATCGGTTTACCGTACTAAGCCATAGGACTAGGCAGCAGTTAGCTCAACTATGGAGGCAAAGTATGCCGCTAAGTTTTATCCCCCTATACGCCACCCTGGCGCTCGCCTTGAGCGCGGCATTCACGGTTCATATAGTCGCAATTCCTGCGTTCGCCGATTCCAAAGATACTTTCCAGCTCGGTTTTCTCGACAGCATCAAGGATCCCGCGTCTTCGCGCTCGCGCGCGCCAGCGAGCAAACCTAAGGCTCGCGGCCAGCACGCCGAAACTGCCAAGATTTCAGCTGCGTCGCAGCGCGGGCTGGGTCCTGTCTGGATGTGGCTGCCGCCGCCGCCAGATCGTCTCGCACCGGCGGTGATTGCCAGTCGTTAAGCGTCGGCCGGCGCTGGCGCGAATTTGGTGGCGAAGGATTCGGTGGTGTAGCGCCACAGCTTGATGCCGTCTGACCAATGGTCAAGCGGCAAGCCGGCCTTGTTTTTGAGGTGGCGCAGGAATTCGCGCGGCTCAGAAATCTGCTCCCACACGACGGGCAGAAAGATGCCGCGCTTGTTACCGTCTTGCAGGATCAGGCCATCGGTATCGGGCTGGATCTGTGCCACAAGATCGGCCTCATTGCGAAAAACCATGGGCCGCGGCGTGCTGAGAATGGAGATTGAAATATCGGTCTCGACCAGGTCCTCTTCGGTAAGCGGCTTGAAGCGCTTGTCCTCGAAGGCGGCGCGGTAGGCGTTTTGCACGACATCGGCAATCAGCGGATTGTTGGCAACCAGCGAGCCGACACAACCGCGCAGCTTGCCGCCGGTGTGGACGCTGACAAATGTGCGCCGGTGGGTGCGCATCGGATACGGAAAGCCCGATAGGTCAACATTCGGGCAGGCACCGGTCTTGATGCCGTGGCGGATCGATTGTTGGGCGATATCAAGGAACGGCGTGCGGTATTTGTCGGGCGTGCGCGCGGCGCCGGAATATTCGAACGCATAAGAGCCGTAACCGACGACCCGCATTTTATCGCCCGCCGTATCGCCGGAATTGCGCACATCGAGCGTCGTCGGACGGAGGTCAAGCCGCTGCGCGGCGCGCAACAGGCCGGAAAGCGGGCGGAAGCCGCAGGCAAGCTCGCCGCTCAAGCCTTCGACATTGAAGGTCTCGATTGCGCGGGTGGCGCTCGCGTCGAGCTTTTGTGCCTCGGCATAATCATGAAAGTGGCTGAGATCGGTGCTGATGACGATCAGGGTTTCCGGCCCGCCCCATAATTTTTGCAGCACCTGCTCCACCCCTTCGGGCTTGGTATCACCGACCAGCAGCGGCACCAGGGCGAAATCGCCGAGAGCGCGTTGCAGGAACGGCAGATGCACTTCCAGCGAATGCTCATTTTCGAACGCGGCATCGTTGATATGCACTTGCGGCAGCGCCAGCGCAGTCGCGACGCCCGGCCAATCGACCGGTACATTGCCAAGCGGCGTGGCATGGGCATCGGCGCTCGGCACAGCGACGCCCTTAAACGCCACACGGTGGGCCGGGCCGAGCAGAACCACGCGCTCAATTTGCGCGGCCAGGTGTCGCACCGAGGCATAGGCCGTGCCGGCGATGGCGCCGGAATAGACGTGACCCGCATGCGGCACCACCAGCGCCTTGGCGGCAATATCCCAGGCCAAGGGCGAATTAAGATGAGCGGCTGCGGAATTTTCTAACTCCGATGCCTCGGCCGAATAAAATGTGCCGGCGACGGCCGGTTGGCGCACGCTTGCCATGGCTAGGCTCTCATAGGTTTGCTACGCTCGCATTCTAGCACAACACACGGAAAATTCCTCATGAGCGGCGACGAGCGCATCGACGAAAATACTGAAAGCTGGCCGACGCAATATTGGCATGCGCTCGACGATGGCCGCATTCAATGCGATGTGTGCCCGCGCGCATGCAAAATGAACGAAGGCCAGCGCGGCCTGTGTTTTGTGCGCGGGCGGCTGGGTGATCAAGTGGTGCTCACCACCTATGGGCGTTCGAGCGGCTTTTGCGTCGATCCGATCGAGAAAAAGCCACTCAATCATTTCCTGCCCGGCACGCCGACGCTGTCGTTCGGCACGGCGGGCTGCAATCTTGCCTGCAAGTTTTGCCAGAATTGGGACATCAGCAAATCGCGCGAGATCGACACCTTGGCCGACGGCGCCAAGCCGGAGCAAGTCGCGGCAGTGGCGCAGAAGCTCGGCTGCCGAAGCGTCGCCTTTACCTATAACGACCCCGTGATATTCATGGAATATGCCATCGATATCGCCCAGGCCTGTAAGGAGATCGGCATCGCTACGGTGGCGGTGACGGCTGGCTATATTTCGCCCAAGCCGCGCGCCGAATTCTTCCGCCATATGGACGCGACCAATGTCGATTTAAAGGCGTTCACCGAGGATTTCTACTGGAACATCACCAACAGCCACTTGAAGGATGTGCTGGAGACGCTGATATTTCTCAAAGAGGAAACCGACACCTGGTTCGAGCTCACCAATCTGGTGATCCCCGGCGAGAATGATTCAGAGGGTGAATTCGATGAAATGAGCGCCTGGGTGGTCGAACATCTCGGACCCGATGTGCCGCTGCATTTTTCCGCTTTCCATCCCGATTACCGCATGATGGACAAGCCCAATACGCCGCACCAAACCCTCAATCTGGCGCGCCGCACGGCACTCAAAAACGGCGTGCGCCATGCCTATGTCGGCAATGTCAGCGACCGCGGGCGCGGCAGCACCTATTGCCATAATTGCTCGGCGCTGCTGATCGGGCGCGACCGCTATACGCTCTCATTCTGGGGGTTGAACGATGCCGGCGCCTGCCGCCAATGCGGCACGCCCTGCGCCGGGGTGTTCGAGGGCGCGCCGGGCGCCTGGGGTGCCAAACGCCTGCCGGTACGGATGCGCGATTTCACCGCTGAGGCGACAGAAATTTTAGGTAAGACGGTCGTGCCGACTTTACGGTAGGGCGGTCGTACCGCCGTCGACGATCAACTCCGTGCCGGTAATGAACGAGGCGGCGTCGGACAGCAAGAACAAGCTTGGCCCGGCGATATCCGCAACCTCGCCGAAACGGGCGAGCGGGATGCGTTTGCGTACCGCCTCGCTGCGCGCTGAATTGTCATCGAAGCGGCGCGTCATTTCGCTCCGGACATAGCCCGGCAAGATAGCGTTGCAGCGGATGTTATCGCCGGCAAACTGGATGGCGAGGGATTTGGACAGCGTACGGATGGCACCCTTTGAAATTCCGTAGGCGTCCTGCGCGCGAGGATCACCGCGCAGCGCCTGGATCGAAGAAATCAATAGGATGGCGCCGCCGCCATTGGCTTGCATCAGCGGCACCGCATGGCGCGCCGTCAACATCATAGAGCCGAGATTGATGTCGAACACCCGATCCCACACCGAGCGCTCGATATCGACAACGGACAGATCCGTTTCGCCCCACCACACGCCGACTGTATTGACGAGATAATCGAAGCGCCTGGCATGGGCTTGGGTTTGGGCGACGACATCGCGGACGAAATCCTCATCGCTCAAATCGCCCTGTAGATAAAGCGCGCGGCCCGGACCGGCGGCAATGCCTTGGGGCTCGGGCTTGATATCGGCCAGGACAATATCGGCGCCGCCCTCAATTAGGCCGTTGGCGATGGCGAGGCCCATGCCGCCGCCGGCGCCAGCGACCAAACCGCCGCGATTTTGGAAATTTATTTGCGCCATGTGCTCATCCCTCTCCGGTACCGCCGAAGCGCACCGGCTTTTCGAGGCCAACCTCCCGGTAGGCTTCCTCCGGCACCGCTGAAGGGTCTTTGTAAATGCTCCAGACGCATTTTCCACCGGTTCGTGCTTCTGGCCAGGTCGGCGGTGTCACCACGCGGGTGGGAAAGCCGAAGCGGGCGATGGGCATGCGCTGGTTGAGCTGGCAGCAATGCACGCAGTACACGCAGACGCCCTTCTTGTTCCACGCCCAATCATGTTCCTCTTGCGTGACGGCGAAATCATAGGGCGGCACCATACGCGGCGTATAGCCTTCGGCTGCATCATCGCGGTACGTGCGCCCGCCCGTGCCGCACGGATCAAAGCTCAGCACCCAGCGATCCGCCTCTTCGACTATTTCGATATCGCCCATGCGCCCGGGGCCGCTGAGATGGCCGCGTAAAGATTCTGCGGCCACCAACACCAAGCGGCGGATTGACTCCGGCCACGGCGTGACCGCGGGATCGTAGCGGTCATAGGTCGCATACATCGGCGCCAACAATTCGTCCCAGAGCGGGCCGATGCGTGCTTCGCCAAAATGGCGCACCACGGCATCCAACAGGCCGTACAACCAATCGCAAGCGCGGTCATGGGTAGCGCGCCAGGAAAGCCGTGCCGCTTCCAAATTGGTAGCGGCCGCCGCGCTGTCGCCGGCCCCGCAGGCGAATATGAAATTATCGATCAGGCGGTTATATTCAGCCCAGCGCTCGGCAGCGTCGAACGCTGTGCCGTCGTCGAGGCGCAACAGACCGGCGAGACGCGCATCCTCCGCCGCGAGGGTGTCTGCACTGACGCCCTCGCGCAGCAGGTAACGCCGGGTTTGATCGGCCCAGGCGGCATACACCTCATGCCCTTCGCGCGCTTCTTCGATTGTGTACCGCGCGAAATCGGCGGCGTCTTGGAAGCGCCCCGCAGCGAGTGCTTGCGCCGCCCGGCGATAGCTCGATTCGCCTTGTGCGGCGATCGGGCCCCTCGGCGCCGCATGGCCGAGATCGGCATCGAACGCTACCGCGCCGCCTGTTACTTCCTGCGCCATGTGTCTCTCCTTCACCTGTCACAGACAAGTTGATAAATCGTGGCGCGGCTGACAAGTGCCGTGTGCAACGGTCTAAGGTATGATATTTAGACCATTCTAAAATTTGAAAGGAATTTACATGGGCCATCCCATAGGCCAAGCCCATGCCGTTATCGATCCGGTGCGCCCGACCTCGGCCTGCGAGCTGGTGGTCGAGCAGTTGCGCCGGGCGATCCATTTGGGGCGCTTTTTGGCTGGCGACAAATTGCCGCCGGAGCGCGAACTGGCCAAGCAGCTTGGCGTTTCACGCACCACCGTGCGCGACGCGGTCAAGATATTGGAAGGCTATGGCTTGGTGCAAAGCAAACGCGGTGCGGCGGGCGGCCTCACGATATTGGAACAGAACGCCGATGTTTTGGAGAAATCACTCGCCGGCAGATTGAAGGCGATTGAGGCGATTTACGATTACCGCATGGCGATCGAATGCAGCGCCGCGGGGCTTGCCTCGGCACGCCGCAGCAAGAGCGATTTGGTGGCGCTGGCGCGCCATGTGAAGCGTATGGGCGAGCTCGCCACGCCGCGTCCAGAGGCCGACGAAGCCCAGGCGATGGCCACGGTGAGCCAGTTCATGGCGGTTGATTCCGAATTTCATCTGGGCATCGCTCGGGCGGCGCGCAACGACTATCTGCTGGCCGCCATCGAAGAGGCTCGCGCCGCGATGTTTCTTCCGATTGGTGCGGTGTTCCGCAGACTCGAAGACAATGCCAACGCCTATCACGAAGCGATCTTTGCCGCCCTAGAGGCCGGCGATGCCGACGCGGCGGAAGCCGCCATGGCGGCGCATTTGCGCGCCAGCCAGGGTGGCGTCGAGGGCCTGGTGCAACGTGCCGTTCCGGCCAAGCAATAACAAATGGAGATAGAGAGACATGACCATCAGCGCCCAACGGGATATTGAGTTCGGCTTCGTCGCCGCGCCGTCAGGTGAAAGGAGCCTGACGGACGGCGAAAGCTACGACGAAATCCTCGCCGATTGCGAGCTTGGCCAGGAGTTGGGCTACGCCACCGCGTATATGATCGAGCATCATTTCTCGGACTACTACCCGACACCCAACCCGCTGGCGTTTTTGCATTTTATCGCCGCGCGCTTTCCCGACCTTGGGCTCGGCACCTGCGTATTGGTGACGCCCTGGTATGAGCCACTGCGCCTGGCCGAAGAGATCGCCCAGCTCAACGCGCTCACCAAGCAGCCGCTTCATCTCGGCATCGGGCGCGGCACCGCAAAAATGGAATATGACGCCTTCGGCATCGACATGGAATTGGGCCGGGCGCGATTCCGTGAGTGCTATGAGATCATCTCCACGGCGCTCAAGGGAGGGCGCTTCACTTATCAGGGCGAACATTTGAACGTGCCGAAGGAAATCGAAATCCGCCCGCGCGGCGATACGGCAAAAATAAACTTTTACGGCGCCCTCGGAGCCAGCCCAGAGAGTGCCGAGATCATGGCCGATCTCGGGCTCACCCCAATGTGCACCACCATCGCCAATTTTGAGAAGCAGCATGAGGTCATCGCGCGCTGGCATGAACGGGCGGCGGCGCACGGCCTCAACACCTCAAAGCCGATCCCGCTGATGGTCAATTGCATCATTGCCGACACCGACGAAGAAGCGGTGGAGGACGCCAAGACCTTCATTCCGCCCTTCATGCAGCAGCAGGTCGATCATTATGAAGGCGACAAGGACCATTTTAAAAATTTGGGCTCGTACAAATCCTGGAGCCATGTGTTCAACAGCATGGTGGACAAGTGCAACCCCGAATCCATGCCGCGCTGGTCGCAATTTCAGTTCGTCGGCTCGCCGGAAACCGTGTGCCGCCAGTTGGAGCGCTATAGGGCGGCGGGGTTCGGCAGTTTCCTGCTGCATATCGCCACCACCGGCGTGCCGCGCGCCAAGCGCCATGACTGGATGCGGCGCTTCGCCAAAGAAGTGGCGCCGCGCTATTCGTCAAAATTCAAGGGCTGAGCCGCAGCGGGCATGGAACTCGACCCCAAGCTGAAGGAAATCCTCGATTCCCTTGATCCTAGCGGGGAAGAGCCGGTCGAGGAAATGACGCCCGTACGCGCACGCGAAATCTGGAAGGCGGAAATGGCGGCAGTGGCTGGCAAGCCGCTCGCGGTCGCGCGGATCGAAGCGCGCGAATTCGAGGGCCCCGGCGGGCCGCTTGCGGCACGCATCTACCATCCGGAAGTGGGCGCATCCGCCCTGCCCGTGCTCAGTTATATCCATGGCGGCGGCTGGATCCGCGGCGATCTCGATACGCATGACGATATCTGCCGCTTCCTGTGCCATCACGCGGGCTGCATCGTGGCGGCGATCGACTATCGCCCGGCGCCCGAATGTCACTTTCCTGGGCCCGTGCATGACGCGCTGGCGGGGGTGCGCTGGGTGGCTGAAAACGCCGCGGCGTGGGGCGGCGATCCGGCGCGCCTTGCCATCGGCGGCGACAGCGCCGGCGGCAATCTTGCCTGCGCCGTGACGCATTTGGCGCGCGACGGCGGCGGGCCGACTCTGATGTTCCAATTGCTGATTTATCCGGTCACCGACCTCGCCAGCGAGACGAAATCGAAACGCCTCTATTCGAGCGGCTATCTGCTCGATTCCATGCCGTTCTATATCGCCAGTTATCTCGGCCCGAAGGGCGACGCGCTGGACCCCCTGGCCTCGCCGCTCCGCGCCACCGATCTCACGCGCCTGCCGCCGGCCTTTGTGCTGACGGCCGGCTTCGATCCGTTGCGCGACGAGGGCGATGCCTATGCCAAGCGCCTCGCCGAAGCCGGCGTGGCGGTGCAACATAAATGCTATGAGAACATGATTCACGGATTTGCCTCGATCACCGGTTTGATCGAGAGCGCCGAGGCGGGTCTTTACGATTCCGCCGCAGCTTTGCGCGAGGTATTCAACACATGACCAAGGAATTCAGCGGCAGGAACGTTATTCTTACGGGCGCCGGTGGCGGCCAAGGCCTGGCCATCGCGCGCGCCCTACAAGAAGAAGGCGCTGAGGTGACGGCGATCGACCTCAAGCCCGAGCCTGACGATTTCAACCTCGGCAGCGGCCATTATGTCGAAGGCGACATCACTGACGAGGCTTTCGTCAAAGCCACCATCGCCGCCGCCCATGCGCGCGCCGGGCGGCTCGATTATCTGGTCAACGCCGCCGGCGTGGGTTGGTTCGACACCGATACCTCGATTGTCGAGATGGATATGGCGGTGTGGCGTCAGGTGATCGAGATCAACCTTACCGGCGCCGGCCTGATGGCGCGCTATGCCGTGCCACTGATCAAACAGGGCGGGCGCGGCGGCGTGCTGGTGCATATCGCCAGCGTCGCCGGGTTGCGCAACATGGAAAACATCATCGAAGGCGGCCCGATGGAGGCTTATCAGGCGTCAAAGTTTGCGCTTGTTGGGCTGTCGCGCTCGCTCACCTTGCAATTTGCGCTCGATAATATCCGCTCCAACACCATCTGCCCCGGCGCAATTCTCTCGCCAATGACCAGCCCGATTTACGATGTCTATCCTGAGCGCGCCGAGGCTATGGCGGCGCGCACACCGCTCAGGCGCCTCGGTCTGCCGGAAGACATCGCCTTTGCCTGCCTATTCCTGCTTTCCGATCGTGCGTCGTTCATCACCGGCATCGATCTGGTTGTCGATGGCGGCTTGATGGCGCAACTGTAATCTGAGCGATATGCGCCACTTTATCGGCGTTCTCTTTTTGCTGTTTGCCGTCCTCTCGGGCGTGCTGCTGGCCGGCATTTTGCCCGGCGTGGCGCAGGCTTCTTGCGGCGGAGAACGCGCGCCTGAAGCGCTGGCGGGGTTCGATGAATTCGCCCGTAGCGTGATGGCCGAGTGGCAGGTGCCGGGCCTCGCGCTTGGGATCATCCAGGACGGCGAAACGCTCTATTGCGCCGGTTACGGCTTCGCCGATGTGGAAGACCGGGTGGCGGTGACGCCGCAGACGGTTTTCGCCATCGGCTCGATCACCAAATCTTTCACCATCGCCGGCCTAGGCCTGCTGGCGGACGAGGGCCGCCTGGACTGGGACAGTCCGGTGCGCGGCATATTGCCCGAATTCGCCCTCGCCGATGCGCTCGCCGCGGCGGAAACCACGCCGCGCGACATGGTCACCCACCGCAGCGGTTTGGCACGCCACGATATGCTGTGGTACGGCAGCGGCCTCAGCGCCGACCAGCTGTTCAACGCCATGCGCCACCTCGCACCCGGCGCGCTGTTCCGCAGCACCTGGCAATATAACAATCTGATGGTTGCCGCCGCCGGGCGCATTGCCGAAGCCCTGAGCGGCGAAAGCTGGCAGAAATTTACCCGCCGCCGCCTGCTCGCCGCGCTCGGCATGACTCACACGGATTTTTCGCCGAACGAAAACAACCCGGGGCACGCCAAGCCTTACGAATTAGGCGATGGCCAAATCCACCGGCTGGCGTTTTACGACATGCGCGCTATCGCGCCGGCCGGCGCGATCAACTCCAGCGCCGATGATATGCTGCGCTATCTCGCCTTTCACATGAACCAGGGACGCCATAACGGCGTGCCGTTGCTATCCGAAGGCCAGGCGAAAGCTATGCAGACGCCGCGCGTCGTGCTCGACGATGCGCCGACACATGCGGCGCTCGGCCCTGCCGCCTATGGCATGGGGTTCCTTATATCGACCTATCGCGGTCAGCGTATCGTCTGGCATGCCGGCGGTGTAGATGGCTTTGTCGCCCTCCTCGCCTTTTTGCCTGATGCCGGTATCGGTGTCGTTGCGCTGAGTAATCTCGACCGCAATCCGGCGCCGACCATCCTGACGCGCAATCTATTCGACCGCCTGCTCGGATTGGCGCCGCTGCCGTGGAACGATTGGGTGGCGTCGGATTATCTTGAATGGGATTTGCAACAGCGGCAAAAAGCCGCCCGCCACGCGCGGTCGCGTGACCTCACTGTCGGCCCCACACACGCGCTCACGGAGTTTGTCGGCACCTACCATCATCCCGCTTATGGGGAGGTGCGGATCATGCTGAAGGATCA
Source organism: Pseudomonadota bacterium (assembly GCA_027624955.1). NCBI lineage: Bacteria > Pseudomonadati > Pseudomonadota > Pseudomonadota bacterium. The sequence continues at coordinate 14,512 of JAQBTG010000011.1, read as the reverse complement.
GGCGCTGACGCTCGGCTATGGCCAGTTCACACTGCCGCTCCGCCCCTACCGCGGCGACATCTTCGAGATTGTCAAAATCCCAGTGACGTCGCGCAGCCATCTCGAAGTTTCGTTCCTCAACGACGGCGACGGCGCCATCGCCGGCCTCACCATCCCGTTCGAGCGTGCGGTCGCGGATATTCTGTTCGTGCGGTCAGAATAAAAACGCTGCTTGACGACCTTGGCTGAGGTTCAATAGGAATAGATGACAACGAAACAGGGAGGCTCCCATGACAACCACGGTTATGCTTGAATTCAAGGCCAAAGCCGGGGCCGGCAACGGGCTGGTGGAGAAGCTCAAGGAAATTTTGCCCGATACCAGGAGCTATGACGGCAACCACAGCATCGTGGTTTATCAAAAGCAGGATGACCCGGATGCCTGCATCATCGAGGGCGTTTGGGACAGCCAGGGCCATTTCGAAAAATATATCGCTTGGCGCGAGGAGACCGGCGTGCTTGGCGCTTTCGTCGAAGCCCTCGAAGGCCCGCCCTCCATCCGCTATTTCAACAAGACCGACGCCTAGGTTTAGCTAAGGATAAATTCGCGGATGGTTTTGAGTGCGGCCTCTTTGTCGTCGCGCTCGACGCCGTGGCCGCAGCCTTTGAAAATGCGGAGCTCGGCCAGGCCGTCGGGCAGTGCGGCGACGATATCTTGCGATTGCGGCGGCGGCGTCACCGGGTCCATATCGCCGGTCATCACCAGGGTCGGGCATTGAATCTTGGCCAGATCGGGCAGCAGATTAAAGCTGTGGCCCTCGCCATCGGGCTTGAAGAAATCTCCAAGCACATCGGCGTTAATGACGCTGCGGGTGAGCATGTCGGTCCCTTGCGGCGTCTGGTTATAGAGCGGGAAGCAGGTCTCCAGATACCGCCCGAGCGCCGCCGCATTAGAGGCATCGGCCCAAAAATCCGCGGCCAGCCGGCGCGCTTCAGCGCCGCCAAGGCGCTCGAACATGTCGTGAATACGATCCCACCGCATGGTGCCCGCGGTGCTCGATAGTATGAGCTTGGCCGGGTGTTCGGGGTGGCGGGTGGCATAGGACTGGGCGACGAAGCCGCCGAACGAGAGGCCGAGCACGATCGGCTTCTCGATGCCGAGCGCCTGGCAAAACTCATAAACGTCATCGCCCCATTGGGCGAGGTTCCAGGTCTCGGGCGTGCAACGATCGCTGCGCCCATTGCCCCGGTGGTCGAGGAAGACGCATTGCGCTACGTCCGCCAACTCAGAATGGGCCGGCATCAAATGGGAATGATCGAAGCCCGGCCCGCCATGTAGCAATACAAGCGTCGGGCGCTCGCGCATGTCGGGGCCCTCAGGGACGAACTTCGCGCCTTCGATATCGAAAAAGAGGTTTACGCCGCCAATATCGATATTCATTTTTGTCTCCTACAAATGTGGCGGCGGTGTGGGCAACGCCTCACCGTATCTGCATGTATCCCGGTGGATGGCATCGCCTTTACGATGCGAAAGAGCCGAACTCGCCGCGCGAATATAATAGTGGTCGCAGGCTATCGTTGAGGCGCACCGCCTGCACCCGGCCGGTCAGCACGGTGTGGGTTTCGGCGCGCATGGTCTGGCCAAGGATGCAATCGAAGCTGGCGAGGCTGTCCATCAGCACTGGAGCGCCACTTGCAAGCGTGCCCCATTCGCCACTCTCGAAACGTTCCGCGGTTTTCGTTGGATCGGCAAACAGAGCGGCCAGTTTGCGGTGATGGGTGGCCAGAAGATTGACGCAAAAGACGCGGCTTTGCAGGGTCGGGTCATGCGCGCCGGCCTCGCGGTTGACGCAGGCGAGCAGCGTCGGCGGCTCGGCCGAGAGCGAACAAACGGCAGTGGCGGTGAGGCCGCGGCGCTCCCTGCCGATGGCGGTGGTGACGATGGTCACGCCGGCGGTGAGCTGGCGCATGCCTTCTTTAAACAGTTGTGCATCGACTTGCTTGAGAAGCCCGTCGCCCGGTTGAAAATCGAAATCCTCCAGCAGCGGCATCTATACCTCTTGAATTAATGGCGTGCGGCTCGCCGGGTAAACTCGCCTTGGCAGCCGATCCAGGGCTCAATAGCATGTTTAACCCGCGCGCGGCGGTACGACAATATTGCGGAAACGCGCGCCCTGCTGAGCCATTGGCTGGAGGCTGCGCTGCTTGCGGCGGAGGACCAATCGCCATGGCCAGGTTAGTTCAGAACTTCTCGATGCGTTGCGCCGCCGGATCGCCAAGCGCCACCGCGAGATGAAGCGCGAGGCGCGCCGCCCAGGTCGCAACATCGGCGTCAGAGCGAATTTGATCGTTGCGAATTTCGACCAGGATATGCGGCAAGCCGCGCTTCAGGCCGTATTCCGGAATGGCGAAATCGGACAGTTCGTCAAAGCCGTAAGGCTGGTTTTCACCGACTGAGAGGCCTTCTTCGCGGAGCGCCGCCAGCATCGGCAACGCAACCCGGCCATCGCGGTCCCAACAAACCGAGATTTGCCACGGGCGGGCTTCGTTATCCGACGTCATCGACGGGGTAAAGCTGTGGATGGCGGCCAGTATCGGCACCCGTTCGGCGGTCTCGAACTTATCCAGGAAATAGCGGATTTCCTCGTGATAGGGATCGAAGAACGCCTCCCGGCGGGCCGCGATATCGGCCGGGCTGAGGTTTTGATTGCCAGGAACGGGCCGGCCGTCTGCAACTGGCGGCACCTGATCGGGCGCGGCGGCGGGGCGGTTGCAATCGATAAGAAGGCGCGAATAGCCGGCAAGAACCGCCGGCGCGTCGAGCAGCACTGAGAGTTGCCGGGTCACCGCGGCGGCGCCGATATCCCAGCCGATATGGTCGGTGACGGTCGCGGCGTCGAGGCCGAGCATGTCGAGCGCCTCGGGCACCGCGCAACTGGCATGATCGCAGATCAGCAGCAGCGCCGCCTCACCGTCCTCATTGATGGTTTCGAAGGGCAGCGGATCGTTGGCGCCAATCAGGCCGGCCGGCATCGATCAATCACCGAGCGGGTAGATGCGCCGCGCATTGCCACGCCCGATCAGATCGACGATGCGCTCGGCTTCACCGGCCGCCAATTCGTCTTCATCGATCCAGCGGTTCAGTGCCCGCGCGACACTGGTGCGGAAACGGAAAGCGCCGAGGTAATAAAGCTCGGACAGACCGAACCCGTCGGACGAATAAAGCTGCTTGGTGAACGGCACCAGCTCCAACGCCTCATCCATGATGCGTTGATAGCTCGGCCCGGCCCAGTTTTGCACAAAGCCGACATCGAAATAAACGAATGGGAAATTTTCGGCCATCAGCCCAGCCTGACGGTGGAACGGGTAGCAATGCAGCAAGGTGATGGGGAATTGCCAGGCCTCGGCTTCGTGGATGAACGGCGTCAGGCGGCTAGGATCGACCTTGTTGAGCTCGATATCAGGATCGCCGATGCCGATATGGAATTGTAGCGGGAAGCCCTTCTCACGCGCGATATTGGCGCCAGTCCACAGCAAATGCCGCTCCAGCACGTGATCGGTGATGCGCGCGCGGCCGGTTTTTTCGATCTCGGCAAGCCAGGCGCCGGCGGCGCGCGCGACTTCACCCGGCCCCGGCGGCACGTAATCGATGGCCAGCGTCGCGCGGTAGGCGATGACCGTTTTCAAGCCCACCACATTGTCATGCAGAGAAGCGCGGAGCGCCGCTTCGACGGCATCGGCGTAACCGGCGGCGCTGATGCCGCCGCCTGACGCGACACGTTCGGCCACAGATTCCATACGCACCACTTCGCGCGCCGGCACGTCGGCGATCACGCCCAATTCCTCGACCGAGCAAAGCTCCTCCGGGCGGTTGCCCGAATCGACCAGCAGCATTTCGAAGCCGGCGGCGCGCATGAAGCGTTTGTTGACCTCACTCGCGCCCAGCTCCAGGCGACGTGCGGCATAATCCTCGGGCGACGCGAATTTCGGCAAATCCAGGAGCGGCGCGCACCAACGGCGGATCGAGAGCGCGACCGGCTTGTCCCAATGGCTGGTGCCGGCGGGCGCTGGCGCGAACGCTTCACTTAGTGAATCCTCAAATTGGGCGAGGGTGAGGTCGTGGGGCATGACGCCGTGGCAATGGTGGTCGATTAGCGCGACTTTCGCGCCGATTTCGCTGCTCATAATGGCTATCCCGTATTGGCACCCGATGCGTGGGCGTGGATTGTCGTTAAAAGCGGCGGTTCTGTCGATCCATCTTCGCGTATTTTCCGCCCGCCCGACATGCTAGCTTGCGCGCTTGTTCGAATCCGAAGAGAGGCAAATCAAATGGCAATCACGTTGCAGGGCAAAGCGGTCATCGTCACCGGCGGAGGGCGCGGTATTGGCCGCGGCATCGCCCATGTGTTCGCAGATGACGGGGCGAAGGTGTTGGTGGTGAACCGCAGCGCCGAAGCCGGGCAAAAAGTGGTGGACGAAATCACGGCCAAGGGTGGCACGGCGGTGTTTCATCAGGGCAATGTGAAAATCAAGGCCGACATGGAAGCAATGGCGGCGGCGGCGATGGATAATTTTGGCGCCATCGACGTCCTTTGTTTGAATGCTGGCATCTTTCCCAACGCGCTGATCGGCGATCTCACGGAAGAAATGTGGGATGAGGTGATCGATACCAATCTCAAGGGAATCTTTTTCGGCACGCAAGCCTGTATCCCACACATGAAAAAGCAGATGTCGGGGCGTATCGTGGTGGTGTCTTCGATCACCGGGCCGAACGTCGGCTGGCCCGGGCTGACCCATTACGGGGCGTCCAAGGGCGGCGCCAATGCCTTTATTCGCGGCGCCGCGCTCGAACTGGCGAAATACAATATAACCGTGAACGGCGTCAGCCCGGGCTCGATCATGTCCGAGGGTTTGGTGGAGCTCGGCGGTGAGGCGCTTGAACAAGTGCGCCAGATTATTCCGGCGGGCTATATCGGCGAACCGGAAGATATTGCGCATGCGCTGTTTTACTTAGCGTCTGATCAGGCGCGCTATGTGACCGGGCAGATATTGGTCGTCGATGGCGGGCAAATCCTTCCCGAAAGCCCGGCTGCGATGGCTGATGCTTAGCCCGAGCTTATTGGTCTATTTTATAGACCAATACGCGGAGACATGTTAAAGAAACCGCCAGAGGGTATCAGAACCCGGCAATAGACCGGCATTGGCCCAGCACCAGGGAGACGAACCATGGATCTTAGCAATATCGATCCCGTCACACGCGAAGCGCTCGATCATTACGTCTTTCCGCTGGTGTCGAAAACCGACGTCCTCGGCGGCGACCCGCTCATCTTCAAGTCCGGCAAGGGCATGATGATGACCGACATCATGGACAAATCCTATCTCGACATGCTGAGCACCAATACCCGTGCCAGCTCGCTCGGATTTGCCAATGAGCATATCGCCAAAGCGATCTACGACCAGTTGATGGAGCTGCATTATGCCGGCACCTTCGCCCATGTCGCCGATGTCACGGTGCGCCTGGCGGCCAAGATTGCCGAACTGGCGCCGGGCGATTTAACGGCGACAACCTTTGGCGGCTCCGGTTCAGAAGCGAACGAGAACTCGTTCAAATTCGCGCGCGAATATCACATCCACAAGGGCGACAAACCCTATGCGCGCAAGATTATTTCGCGCTGGGACGCCTATCACGGCGCCACGATGGGCGCGATCGGCGCCACCGATATCCTCGGGACGCGTCATATCACCGAGCCCGGCGTTCCCGGCCACCGGCGGATTCCGGCGCCCTTTTTATATCGCACGCCGTTTGGCATGGATGCCTCAGAAGTGAGCGATTTCTGCGTCGATTATCTCGAGCAGGAAATCATCCATGAAGGGCCGGAATATGTCGCCGCCTTCATTGCCGAGCCGGTCATGCAGGGCGACGGCGCGCAGGTGCCGCCCGACGATTATTTCAAGAAGGTGCGCGCGGTCTGCGATAAATATGACGTGCTGTTGATCGCCGATGAAGTGATCACCGGCTTCGGGCGCACCGGCAAATGGTTCGCCATGGAGCATTGGGGCGTTCAGGCCGATATCATGTCGACCGCCAAGGCGATCACCGCCGGCTATTGCCCGCTCGGCGCCTCGACCGTGACACAGAAGATCGCCGACACCTTGCCGATTTACTCGCATCTCCAGACCTATCAAGGCCACCCGGCGTCCTGCGCCGCCAGCCTGGCGACCATCGATTACATTGAGAAGAATGACCTAATCCGCAAGAGCAGCGAAAACGGCGCCTATTTTCTTGAGCAATTGCAGCGCTTGCGGGAACTCCCCATCGTCGGCGATGTTCGCGGCCTCGGCATGTGGACTTGCGTCGACTTCACGGTCGACAAAAAAACCAAGGCGCCGTTCAAAGACAAGACCATCAAGAACATCGTGCATCGCTGCCGCGACATGGGTGTGCTGATCGGCGAGGAAGGCACAGCGGTTGAAATGTCGCCGCCCTATATCGCCAGCCGCGAGGAACTCGATACCTGCGTCGATACGCTGGAAAAGGCGATCATTGCGGAGACCAAGGACAGAGGCCTGGGTTAAGCGGGAAACGCCGGCGCGGAAGCGCGGAAGCACGGAAATGGACAAGAACTCGCTGGTGGCGCGCGACGCCGCCGTGATCGCCAAGATTCAGACGCTGCGCTTCAACCCCCTGGCTGCCACCGGCGGCGCCGGCTCGTATCTACAGGATGAAGACGGCCGGCGGATTCTCGATCTTTCCGCTTCCGCCACCGCGGCCAGCCTCGGCTATGGCCACCCGGCGGTGGTCGAAGCAATGGTCAAAGCCGCAAGTGATATGGCCGGCGCGAGCTTGTTGATGATCCCGAACGAAGCGGCCACGGCGTTGGCTGAGCAATTGCTGGCGGTCACGCCGGGCAGAGGTGAGCGTAAGGTTTGGTACGGCCATTCCGGCTCCGACGCCAACGATGCGGCGATGCGCGTGGCCTCTGCCGCCACCGGGCGTGGGCGCTTCATCTCTTTCATCGGCTCCTATCACGGCTGCCTCGCCGGCTCGATGAGCATATCGGGCCATACCGCAATGACGCACAGCCTGCCGCGTCCCGGCCTGGTGTTGCTGCCTTATCCAAACGCCTACCGGCCGAATTTTTCGCCGGCTGAAGTGCTCGCCATGCTGGACTACCAGTTCGAGACGACGTGCCCGCCGGATCAAGTGGCGGCAGTCTTCATCGAGCCAATTCTTTCCGACGGCGGATTGATCGTGCCGCCTGAGGGATTTTTGTTGGCGCTACAGGAACGCTGCCAGCGGCACGGCATTCTGGTGGTGCTGGACGAAGTAAAAGTCGGGCTCGGGCGCTCAGGCAAGCTACACGCCTATCAACATGACGGGCTGGAGCCCGACATGATCGTCTTCGGCAAGGGCCTGGGTGGGGGCTTGCCGCTGTCGGCGATGATCGGCCCGGCGGCCATACTCGATCACGCCGCCGCCTTCGCCATGCAAACGACGGCCGGCAATCCGGTGTGCACCGCAGTCGGTGGCGCGGTGTTGGAGACGATCATCAAAGAAAACCTGGCGGCGCGCGCCGATGACATGGGCAACAAGATGCGCGCCGGTTTCACCAAGCTCGCCGAGCGCCACGAAATGATCGGTGATGTGCGCGGGCGCGGCCTGGCGATCGGCGTCGATCTGGTCACCTCGCGCGAAACACGCGCGCCGGTCAGCGCCACGACGACTGCCAAAGTGATCTACCGCGCCTATGAACTGGGCGCCAATTTTATTTATGTCGGGCTCGATGCAAATGTGCTGGAAATCACCCCGCCGCTTACCGTCAGCGAAGCGGAGATCGAAGAAGGGCTCGACATTATCGACCGCGCTTTGGGTGATGTCGCCAACGGCGTTGTCTCCGATGAAAGCGTCCAGGCCTTTATGAATTGGTGAGGGAGCAAACGACCACTCTGAAAACATACGCCACCGGAAAACAGCGTGTGCAATGCGGGTATATATGCTTCAATGCGGCGTATAACATGGCGGCTAACCGCTGATTTAGAGATTTGGCGTTTTACGCGCGTTACGAAACATTCAGCCTGATCGACGGCGCGCGACGACGCGAGAGCAACGAAAAATATAAATCTGAGATTCCAACAGGAGGACGAAATGGAAAACGAAAAGCTTTTAAAGCAATTGGTGAACAACGATCCGATCCGCAACGCGGGACCGTCACGGCGCAATGTGCTGAAAGGCATGGGCGCGGGCGCGGGCGCATTGGCTATGGGCGCCAGCATGGGACTGCCGCGCATGGCATCCGCCGCTGATGATCGCGCACTCACGATGCTCACCTGGGACGGCTATGTCGATCCGCGCGTGCTTGACGGATTCACCGACCAACACGCGACCGACATCAAATACGAGCTGCACACCTCCGATCCGGATTCAGTAAACAAGCTCAGAGCCGGGCAAACCGCGATTTGGGATATCATCAATCTCAACAATCCTTGGGCGCGCGAAATAATGTGGCCTGAAGACCTTATCGTCGAGCTCGATCGGGCACGCTTCGAGCCCTATTTCGACAAGATGCTGCCGATGTTCAAAGCCCCATACAAATGGGCGATGAGCCAGGATGAGGAGCATTTGCTCGGCGTCTGTCAACGTGTCGACACGTTCGACTTCGTGGTCAACACCGACGTGATCTCGGCCGAAATGGGCAAGGACGAAGGTTGGGACCTTTTCAACAATCCCGACATGAAGGGCCGCTACGGCATCCTCGCCTATGACAATTGGAATATCATGCATATATGCATGGGCGCCGGGCTGCATCCGTTCAAGATGAAAAGCGACGCCGAAGTTGTCAAATTCGAGGAAACCGCTCGGCGCTGGATCAACGGCGCGAAATTGATCTCCGACGATTTCGTCGGCATCAATCTGGCCCTGATCAACGGCGAAATCGATCTGTATTTCGGCGGCGGCACCTATACGGTTTCGGCGGCCCGTCTCGACGGCCTCAGCAATGTCTATCATGTCACGCCGAGGAGCGGCCCGGCCGACGGCAAGGGCGGCATCAACTGGATCGAGCTCAATTCGGTGGTCAACAACCCGAATCTCCATTCCAAAGCCTTCGATTGGATGGAGTATATTTTGCAGCCGGATACTTCCTATTATGTCGGCACCGCCGGTGGCTTCCTACTGCCAGTCGGCCAATTGTCGGATCCGGCAGTGCTGGCCAAATTCTCCAAGGAAGAGCTCGATTCCTTCCAATGGGATGAGTTCGATTATCGCATCGAAAATGCGGTGGAATATGACGTGGTGCCCGACTACAACCGGCTCTACGACATCTACACGGCGGCATTGAGGGAAAAGGCCTAACCCCTCCAACAAGAACTGGCGATACGTACAGGTAAAAGAGTCGCGCGGATGTGGTGTCCGCGCGGCTCGTTTCCCGTCGCCGGTTGGGCATGCATTTCATGACTAATACGCGTCACGCTTATGAAGAGCAGGAGCTGAATTGATGGCCGAGGGTGGGCCTATTCTTCGCATCGAAAATGTGACCAAGCAGTTTGGCAAATTGCTCGCCGTCAATGACGTTTCGCTCGATATTGTCGACGGTGAATTCTTTACCATTGTCGGTCCGTCGGGCAGCGGCAAGACGACGCTTCTGCGCATGCTGGCGGGGCTCGACAAGCCGACCGCCGGCAATTTGCTGTTGCGCGGCAACCGGGTCAACGACGTGCCGGCCAACAAGCGTCCAACCTGCATGGTGTTTCAGTCGCTGGCGCTGTTCAATCACCGCACGGTCGGCCAGAACATCGAATTCTCGCTGAAGATGCGCGGCGTCAGCCGCGCCGCTCGGCGCGAGCGCGCGCATGAACTGATGAAGGTCGTGCGCCTGCCGGAGGAATATTACGCCAAGGGCGTCACCAAATGCTCAGGCGGCGAGCGCCAACGGGTGGCGCTAGCCCGGGCGCTGGCCTCGGACCCGGACATCATGTTTTTCGATGAGCCCTTGTCGGCGATCGATTACCAATTGCGCAAGCTCCTGGAAGTGGAATTGAAGGATCTGCACAGAGAAACCGGCAAGACCTTCGTCTACATCACCCATTCGCTCGAAGAAGCGATGGTGATGAGCGACCGCATCGGCATCATGCAATCAGGGCGGTTGATCCAGATCGGCACGCCAGACGATATCTACACCCAGCCGCTCAACAAATTCGTCTCAGAATTTATGGGCGAGGTGAACACGCTGCCGGTACAGGCTGGCGACGATGGCAAGTTCGACTGTCCTGATCTCGGCGCGCAATTCGTCGGACCGTCACCCGCGACCTCTGCCAACGGCACACAAACCGGCTATCTTGTCATCCGTCCCGAATCGATGCGCTTCCTCGACGACCCATCTGAAGCCGACAACCACATCAAAGGCTCGCTGTTCAACGAATACGCCATGGGCAGCAGAGTGCAATATCATGTGCGCACGGCCGGCCAGATGCTGGTGGTCGAGAAATTGCGCGAAATGGCGTTTCGCGGCAACGTCAATGATGATGTCATTATCGGCTGGGACGTCAAAGACAGCGTCCTGGTAAACGACTGACATGGCGTCGACGCTAGGCGCCCCTACGCCGCTTCCGCAGCCGAGTACGCTACGACTTTTCGGCCAGTGGCTGCGCCAGCCGGGCTTTCTCGCCGCTACTCCGGTCCTCCTATTTTTCTTGATTGGCTTCGTCGGCCCACTGATCATCGTTCTTGGATTTAGTTTTGTCCCCGAGCGCACTTTCGGATTCCACGGCGATTGGACGGTCGACAATTACGTCCACATCCTCTCGGACAGTTACTACATTTCGTTTCTGTGGTCGTTCGGGCTCGCCGCCGCGACCGTGGTGTGCTGCCTGATGATTTCTTATCCGGTGTCTTACGGCCTGGCCCGGGTGTTCGGCCGATGGGCGGCTCCGGTGATGCTGCTTCTGGTCATCCCGTTATTCGTTTCCGAGAATGTCCGCCTGTTCGGCTGGTATCTCATACTTCTGAAGGGCGGCGGCATTCTGGCCGGCACCACCAAGTCGCTGTTCGGCTTCGACACCGGAACATTGCTCTACTCGAACGGGACAACCCTGATGGGCATGGTCTATGTCTACCTGCCCTATACACTGTTTCCGACCACATTAGGCCTGTCGCTGGTGCCCAAAGACCAAATGGACTCGGCCAGCGACCTCGGCGCCAACCGATGGCAGATTTTCCGTGAGGTCGAACTGCCCATTGCCATGCCGGGAATTTTGATCGGCTCGCTCTTGACGTTTGTGCTTGCCGTCGGCGCTATTTCAGAGGCCAAAGTGTTGGGCGGCGCCAATATCGTTGTTGTTGCCCATGCCATTCAGCATGAGTTCACCTATGCCCAGAACTGGCCGCTTGGCTCCGCCATATCGATGTTCGCCATCGCTATTACCGGCATCCTGGTGATCTTCATTATGCGCCGTCTCGATCTCGACCGATTACTCGGGAGGAAGTGACGTGGAACACCGCGCCAAGCGCTGGGTAAACTCACTGATCATCGTTTGGACCGGCGTGATCCTGGTATTTTTCTTCATCCCGATCGCCGGCGTCATCATCTCCTCTTTTGGCAAGTCGCGCTATTTTCGCTTCCCGGTGAAGGACTGGAGCCTCAAATGGTATGAACAAACGATAAACGCCAATCTGACCGAAACCCTGCATGTGACGTCGTTTTACGTCGCCGGCAGCGTTGCCGTCATCGCCTTGGTGTTGGGCTTTTTCGGTGCGCTGGCGTTCGCACGCTACGATTGGAAGGGGCGCGTTTTCTATCAGCGCCTGATCATGCTGCCGATCTTTTTTCCGCAGGCTGTCCTCGGCCTCGCACTGCTGCTGTGGTTCACCTATGTCGGCGTATTGCCAACCTGGGAAGCCGCCGTATTTGCGCATCTGGTATGGATCGTGCCGATCGTCACCCTGGTGATTTCCATCCAGGTTTACGGCTTCGACGTCAGCCAGGAAGAAGCTGCCTTTGATCTCGGCGCCAACCGCCTTCAAGTGTTCCGCGAAGTCACTCTGCCGGCACTGGCGCCCGGCCTGTTCTCCGGCGCGCTGTTCGCCTTTCTACTGTCGTGGGGTAATTTTCCACTTTCCACCTACACCACCGGCGCTGACAGCACGGTGACGGAGTGGCTTTATACCAAGATGAGCAGTAGTTACACGCCCATGATCCCGACCATGGGCGCGTTCTCGGTCTATGGCTCGATCATCATCCTGTTCGTCGGATATATGTTCCTCATCGTGCAACGGCGGCGCGCGCAAAAGCGGGCCTAGGCAGGCAAGAGACACACAGCGAATGAGTCGGCTGGTATCCATGATATTTCTGATGTTAAGCTGATCGGCAACATCGGCCGTTCAAGAAATAGGGGACTGAAACATGCCAAACGAAGTTGAAAGCCGGGCGATTGAGGAATTTCGCAAGACGCCCATCGGGCACCACAGCACCGAGTTGCAGGTCATCCTGAACGAGCTGCGCGGCCAGCCGATGAAAGACAAATATTGTCTGGTCAGCATCAGGGCCAATCGCGAATGGCAGCTCGCCATGACCTCCGGCGTACGCGGCAAACCAGTAAAAATGCTCAACAAGAAGTTTACCAACCTGGAAGAGGCCGAATGGTACGTCTTCAAAAAGCGTTGGAAGCAGCTTCGCGGCGAGACGTTGTCCTAGCGCAGCTCCGCACACCTCTGCGCTCCTCACCCATCACGCCACCTTCAGGCGGGTCCGCCCGCCCTGGTCAGGGAATGAAATTATCATGATGAAGATCACCGGCTATGCCGATAAAATCAGCGTCGCGCCCGGCGAGACCATAAAATTCATGGTCAACTCGGAAGCCGGCAAACGCTACCGCGCCGATATCGTCCGCGTAATCTGCGGTGACGAAAATCCAGACGGCCCGGGATATCAAGAAAAGCTGGTCAAGACCGCCGCCAACGGCAGTTACAAAAGCCGCAAGCAAGTCATTCATGCCGGCTCGTTCGTCGAAATCGGCGCCAGTGACATGCTCGACGGGCTCGAAAGCTTCACCATGCAGGCCTTCATCTGGCCAACCACGCCGGAACTCGGCACCCAGGCGATCATCTCCAAATGGCGCGACAAGGACAAAGCCGGCGCGGCCCTGATCATCACCAAGGAAAACGGTTCGATCGCGCTGTGCCTCGGCAACGGCAAGGGAAAGATTGAAACCATCAACACTGGCAAGCCGCTGATTGCCCGGGAATGGTATTTTGTCGCCGCCAGCTACGACGCCAAGAGCAAAACCGTGACCTTGGTACAAGAACCGCTACATGGCTATGAAACCAGGAACGACCGCGCCACGGTGCGGCGGAAATCCACAGTCGGCCGCGTACCCAACCATGATGCGCCGCTCACCATGGCTGGCTATTTTAAGAGTGTCGACAATGGCCGCACCGTTTGCGGCGGCCATTACAACGGCAAGATCGACAGCCCGCGGGTCTCTGACCGCGCCCTCAGCGCGACCGAAATGGAAAGCCTGAAAACATGGCCGGTCACGGCCGAGCTCGGCAATTCGGTAATCGCCGCGTGGGACTTCAGTACCGACATCAAGGGCCTGAAAGTGAGCGATGCGTCCGCCAACCTGCTGCATGGCGAGATCGTCAATTTGCCAGCGCGCGCCATGACCGGCTGGAACTGGACCGGCGCCGAAATGAACTGGACTCATGCGCCTGAGCAATATGGCGCCATTCATTTCCATGACGACGATATCTATGACGCCGGCTGGGAGGTTGATTTCGAACTAACCATTCCGAAAGGCATGAAAAGCGGCGTCTATGCCGCCCGCCTCCGGTCCGGAGAAGATGAAGACCATATTCCATTTGCGGTGCGCGCGCCGCGCGGTAAGCCGACCGCCAAGGTGCTCTATCTCATGCCGAGTGCCAGCTACCAGGCTTATGCAAACGAGCATATGAACACCGATTCTCCGGTTGGCCAGCTCATGGCCGGGCGCTTGGTGCAGCTCGACAAGTTCAATCTGTTTATTAACGAGCACCGCGAATATGGCGGCTCTTGCTACGATTCTCATTCCGACGGCTCGGGCGTTTGCTATTCCTCGCGCCTCCGCCCGATTCTTAACATGCGGCCCAAGCACCGGGCCTGGATCGGCGCAACGGAATCGACGCTCTGGCAGTTCAACGCCGATACCCATATCACCGACTGGCTCGAAGCCATGAACATCGACTATGACGTGATCACCGATGAGGACCTGCATTATGAGGGTCTCTCAGCGATCGAGGATTACGCCGTCGTCGTCAGTTCAAGCCATCCGGAATATCACTCGATCGAAATGTGGGACGCTATGGCTGCCTATCAGCAGCGCGGCGGCCGCTTGATGTATCTCGGCGCCAACGGCTGGTACTGGCGCATCCAGTATCATAGCGAAGTACCGGGCGTGATCGAGGTCAGGCGCAACGAGGATGGTATCCGTACCTGGGAAGCGCGCACCGGCGAATATTACTTCAGCTTCTCGGGCGAATATGGCGGTTTGTGGCGGCGCAACG